>JAQVCB010000055.1 GCA_028689995.1 Candidatus Gastranaerophilales bacterium | reverse complement strand
ACAAAACACCAGATGAAATCTATTACAACATTGTTACTAGAGGAAAAAATATTGATAAGGAGTTAGTTTTAACCTAATGCGAAATACTTTTCTAAAAAACCTGTCTAGACAATTCAGTACACTTTATGTGACGAAAAGAAAGAAATGAAACAAAGAAAGAAACGACATTCGTTTATCACTGACACTAAGCCCTTATTCTATAGCTTTCATTCCACAACGCGCATAACTCGCTTCGCTCAGACAGATGCGCTACAGTTTAATTTGACGGGCAAGTGTCAGTAAGCTATGTTCAGTCAGGGGCTACGCCCCCGAACCCCCATCGTCTTGTTTGCACGCTTTGTCATGCTGAATTTATTTCAGCATCTCTGTATTTGCTAGATCCCGAAACAAGTTCGGGATGACACTTCACGATATTGTCATGCCGCACTTGATGCGGCATCTATTCAACTTTCAAGTTTAGACGATAATTTATTTGAACCTATTCTTTTTTAATTCCCCTTAAAAGAATTTCGTGATTTTTCTTAGTGAACGGGTCTTTAGGAGGGCGAGGACTGACCGAGCCTGCTTGCTGGCGAGATTCCGCAGCCGACACATTTTGACTTACATCTCAATTTAATGAACTTAGAAAAATAGAAATTATTTTCGGGACACGTTTCTTTTGATGCTACGCATATAATTATGTATTCAATGGAAGATTTTATACCTAAAATTGTAGCTTTGCTACCTTTTCTTTGAGTGACAAAGAAAATGAAGGCGGGTAAAGGGCAGTAAGCCCTTTTATAAAAAACAAGAAAGAAAAGCTAATCAATTCTCACCTAAATACTATCGATTGTCATTCTGAGCGAAGCGAAGAATCTGTATTGAACTTCCATGAAGATTCTTCGGGCTAAAGCCCTCAGAATGACATTAGAGAATGTGTTGACATAATACAAATAAACACGGAGTTTGGGTGGTAAGTCCATTATAAATATATCCTTTTGAAAACCTGATGTTGATGGGTAATTTGGTACAATTGTTATGAAACGCCAATTATTAAAGTAATTTTACCCATCCTACTATTCTAACAGGGTTTCAAGCTTGTATTTCAGTAGAAGAGGATTGTTTATTAGAGAACTTTTGGGGATATGGTCTGTTTTATAGATCATTGCAATATCCATTATGTTATAAGCCCCTGAAATTATCAGAAATTTAGTATCTTTAAACTGTTCTCTGCCTGTAATATTCTTTAAAAACCATGCCCCTGCACAGCTTTCACCGGGGATTCGCTCCATCTCAAGATCAGTAATTATTAAATCATAACTTGCGCTCAGAGCTTTAGTAAAACCATCTCTTGCGCTATAACATTCATCTACCTGAGGCGGGTTTTCTGTAAAAATCTCATCAAGCAGTTTTCTGTGCATTTTTACCCACTCTGCACCGTCTTCCACTATTAAAATTCTTAACTTATTCATTAATATTTCCTGAAACTCTGTGTCATGCCGAACTTGTTTCGGCATCTGTTCAAATTAAAGATCCTGAAACGAGTTCAGGATGACACTATATTTAATACTATTTTATTGCGATGTTTTCATCGAGATAGTTATGAGCGTAAATATTCTTGTTCATTAATATTTTAACAGTTCTGTATATTGCTTCTTCTTCAGGGTTTTCTTTATTATAGCTCACATCTTCAAGCTCGCCGAATTCCTGCATCATATTATAAATACTGATATAAAGATTATCTGATTCTTTCTCTGATTTTCCTGTTTCAGCAACTTTAATAACCCTGATAAGTTCACTGTCAAAGGCATCAATTATAGCGGTATCAAGGCCGCAACCCGCAGCCAATACAGCAAATACCCTGTTGATTAATGGCCTGTTTTCTCTGGGACTTCCGTTAGACACATTGGAAAGTCCTATCGTAGTTAATACCTGAGGATCAAATGATTCTTTAAATACCTTGATAGAATTAAGCGCTTCCATTGCCTGAGACTGATCAACACCAACAGGTAAAACAAGAGGATCTAAAAGAATTTTTGTATTATCCACTCCAAGTTCTGCTGCTTTATCAATAATAATAGAAGCTATTTCAAGTCTGCCATCAGGATCTTTAGGGATGCCCGTTTCATTGCTCATTGTTAATGAAATTATATTTGAATTATATTTAGCTGCAAGCCCCATCATATTTGCCAGTCTTTCAGGATCACCGCTTGCACTATTTACAATGCAGTCCTGAGGGTTTGAAACACTCTTGAAACCTTGTTCCATCTCAGATATATTTGACGTATCGAACGAAAAAGTTGCATCTGTAACTTCCAGAATAGTTGAAGTAAGCCATTGCATAACCCCTTCAGAGCCTCTTCTTGCCGGACCTATGTTAAGATCTATCCAACTCATGCCGACACCAGCCTGTCTTTTAGCTAGATCCTGAATAAACTCTTTATTTCTTTCCTCAATTGCTGTTCGTGTTTTTTTAGAAATAATATGTATATTTTCGCCTATAAATCTCATTATTTTACCTCTAGTTGTCTTTTACATGAATGAGCTTTTTCAAAGTAAAACTCATCGTTTCACTTTGAAACGCTCCCGCTACGCTTACACAAATTTAAAGCATTATAAAGCAGCATGGCTATGGTCATAGGACCTACTCCTCCTGGAACTGGTGTTATATATCCTGCTTTTTGTTCTACTTTGTTGAAATCCACATCTCCCGTAAGTTTGCCGTCAGGCATTCTGTTTATACCGACATCAATAACAACAGCACCTTCTTTAATGAAACCTTCGCTAATAAATGCAGGTTTTCCAATTGCTGATACGAGTATATCCGCCTGTGATGCAATTTCCTTTAAATTTGCTGTCCTGCTGTGACAAACTGTGACAGTAGCGTTTCTGCTTAAAAGAAGACTTGCCATAGGTTTGCCTACAATGTTTGATCTGCCAATTATAACTGCATGTTTGCCTGATATTTGAATATTGTTCTCTTCGAGAAGTTTAATAATTCCATAAGGAGTGCATGGAACAGAGTAAGGTTGCAAACCTATCCATAATTTGCCGACATTCAAAGGATGAAATCCATCAACGTCTTTGTGCGGCAGTATTTTTTGAATTATTTCATCTGAATTGATATGTTTTGGAAGAGGTAACTGAACTAAAATTGCATGAATATCATTATCTGTATTTAATTCATCTATTTTTATTTCAAGTTCAGCCTGTGTAATCTTCTTATCGAGCTTTATAACTATAGAATTAAACCCTGCTTCAAGAGTAGCTTTTTCTTTTCTTCCGACATAAACCTTACTGGCAGGATCTTCCCCTACAATTACAACTGCAATTCCGGGTTTTATACCAAGCGATGATACTTCATTTTTTATATTTTCTCTTATTTTTTGTGCTAATTCACTGCCTTTTATTAAAATTGCCATGTTAAACTCCTATAGAGGGGGTAAATTGAGTCTAAACAAAAGTTCTTTTACCGATTCAGTTAGAATATCAGATTCTTTTGATAAACAATCCTTTTCCAGATTCTCATCATAAGGTAACGTACCAAGTATATCAAGATCATAATCCTTCAATAAACAGGAAATTTGCTCAGGTATACGGTTTTTTATCTTATTAAGTATCAGTCCAAGCTGACCCGGAGAAGCTAATCTGGAAGAAGACTCTCTAATTTTTGAAGCTGCGTAAACCGATCCACATGAAGTATCAGCTACAATCAATGTAACATCTACTTGATAATCCACCAGATGATTAAGATATTCAAGGTCATACTCGCAATCAATGATAACTATGTCATAGGCCTCAATTAATTTAACAAGAGCATCATTGATTTTTTCTGCAATATAGCATCTGCAATCTTTTGACGATACCAGTCCTACTGCAAGCAGGTCTACTTCTTCATATAAGTTTATCATTACATCCTGAAGAGCCCATTCTATAAATTCCTGTCTGGACATATTTTCAGGGAGCCTTGATTTATAGTCGAATTTATTCATCTTGATATCGTAAACATTGTTTGAAACATCCACCCCGAATGTACATCCAAGTTCACCTGTAAGGTCTGTATCTATTAACAGAATAGATTTATCAGGATAAGTACTATGCAATGATTCCAGTATAGCTTTTGCTATTGATGTTTTTCCGCTTCCGCTTTTACCTGTTACAGCTATTGTGACTGTCATATATATCTTTACCCTTTATATTTTTCTCTTATTGCCTTAGATAGTTCCGATGTAAGATTTATTGCTTTAACTGCCAGCTCTATACTTAAACTTCCGGCACCACAAGTCGGAGTTATAAAGCTTGAATCAAGAATCAACTTTTCATCTATTCCTCTAGTAGTTAAATAACTTAAAGCCACTTTAAATTTTTCTGTTAAAAAGTTAACATCTGCCATTTTTAAGACATCTTCATCAAGAGTTGGAACCATTCCCCAGGCGATATAACCGCCCTTTTGTAAGAATGCTTCAAGTTCTTTGCTGTATAAACTCAGGCTCTCTGCAAAATTCAATGCATCAAAGTTAAGAATATCAACATTACTGCTTGTTATCAAAGACCAGTCAGTCTTGCCGCAACAGTGAATACCTACAAGTGCGCCGTTATCTTTTAATATTGTTGTAATTTCAGAAATGCTTGATATTATATCTTCTTTTGTAACTGTTATAAATGCAGATGTCCCATACTGGGATATAGTCGGTTCATCAAGGAATATGACAGGAATACTGTTTGGTGAACATTCTTTGAATTTTACTACTTGCCATAAAGCCTTTAAAGTAAGTCCTTTTATAATTATTTCCCTTGATGTGTCATCATAAAAGGCACATTTTTTCTCTCTGTCAACTAGGGATGTTCCCCATGTAAAAGGCCCTGTAATTTGTCCTTTAATGGCAATGGGTTTAACTTCTTTTATTCTTTGAAAAAATAAAGGGATAGAGGATGAAAACTCACCTGAAATTGCATACTTATCAAGTAATTCAAAGTTTTTTTCATTAACTATGCTTTCATAGTCAAGATAAAACTCTTCGAGTTGTTCATAAAAATTTTCATCATTCTGATCCATATACCAGCGGTTATCTTCTTCATCAAAAACAATACCGGGTATATTTTGCGTGAACTGTGCAAGCATATCTTCTTTTTGACTGACATGCGAAAGCTGTGGCCATATAGGAAAATCTTTTATATTTGAAAAAATTAGATCAAGAGCATCTTTTGGGTTATCATAAGGTAAACTTCCAACCGCTGTCGCTAAAAGACTTATATTATTTTTCAATTTAACTTTCCTTTATATTAAAATGTTTATACAAGAATTTACAAAAATTAGTTTATCATAAGCAGGAAAAAATGCAGAATACTACACTAGCTGAATTTGTATCATCAACCAGAGATAGTCTTGGATTATCTCAAAAGGGACTTGCCAGAAAGGCAAATATTGATCTTGCAATTATTGAAAGTATTGAATCAGGTCAGGATCTGTTTCTTTCAACCACGGTAAGACAGAAGCTTGCAAAGGGTCTTAAAGTTGATAACAGAAATATTAAAGCTCTTGAAAAACAGCCACATGAACCCGAAATATCTATGGAATATATTGAAGAAGTAAGGTTAAGAATTATCGCAGGTCAACTTAAAGGCCACATATGTCCTGTATGTAAATCAGAACTCATTTGCCGTGTAGCAGAGATGTATGACCTTGAGGATAATCTCGTAAGACATCCCAAAGCAAGATGCTCCAAATGTCCTTTTCAGATTAAGTAATTTAAGAAATTAGATTATACCTTAATATCTGTATATGTTTGCATTTGTCATTAGTTCAATAAAGCTACTATTGAGTTATAGTTTTTTTATGCCTAATGATTGTTTTTTATTTTTAAAGAAATGTAACAAAATCTCGTAAATATTTCAATTTTTTGGCAAATTTTATAAATATATTTTCTTTATATATACAAGGTATATATGTGTAATAAAAATTTGAGTGATTTGAGGAGAAATTGATGAATGTATCTGGTATTATTAAAAATTTAATTGATGGTAGTTATGGACCTTATAGTAAATCAACACTTGCAGGACAGGGTGCTAATGCAGGATATGCAACTGCTGAATCAACAAAAAATGGTTCAATTTTTGGAAAAGATATTAAATATGCTTATAATGATGATAAGGGGTGGTCAAGAGATTCTTCTCTTGCTTTCTCCAGAGAAGTTCTAAAATCTCAAGACAGTAATGGTGATGGTACACTGGACATAAATGATGACTATTGGACTAATTTTGCAAATCAATACAACAATTTATCAGGTGAAGACAGAAAACAAATTTTAAATCCTGCTTTGTTAAATGAAAAAGGTGAACTCGATAAACAAAAATTATTTAACCAATTTGATTTAAATGGTGACGGGAAAATTGACGAAGCAGAAAATACTGCTCTAATGTGTCTTCAGGATGCAGTATCCCAAAACTTTACAGGCACAGATTTTAAAGGAACACCAAACGATGGCACTTTATCTCAGGATGAAAGAGATATGGGTTTAGACTATATGCTCAAAAATCCAAATGCAAAAACTCTGTTAAATGAATATTATAAGGGTTATGAATTAGACCAGAGACAAAATATATTTAAAATGCCACCAACTGTAGCAATAGAAACACCAGTAGTTACAACAAATAATCAAACATCACAATCCGTACCTTCAGAAGCACCAAAAGCTCCTGCAGATATTAATAAAATGTTTTTACAAAAATCAGGCGGAATGCTTCGTAATAATGAAATTGATGGAATCACTAACGGTTTAACAAGATTAGGTTTTAATCCAGCAGATATCGTCGGTAAGATTAAAAGTGTTTCAATTAATCCAGATGGTACAATAACAATAAAAACAGATGAAAACACAATTAAATATAATCAAAAATCTCAAACTACATCTTTAACTCCTGAAACTAATCATTAAACTATTGAAATAAATACAATGATATAAAGAGACCGCTGCAGAATTATAATTTTTGTTAAAAAGTTATAATTCTGCAGCGGTCGACTCTTGTAAAAGTAAAAGCTGTGCAGACCGGGTCAAACCCGGTCTGCACAGCTGTAGACTGGATATAAAAAAAACGATATTTTGGGTAGTTATGCATCAGTTTTTCTTTGTCTTACATCTAAAGGTGTCCAAACCTGATGTTATACACATACAAACATCAGATTTGAAAAGGCTCATTCATCCACGACTCTAACGTAAAAAGTCCTTCCAACAGTTTTTGGGAATGAATTGTTTGTTAAAATGTAACGAAATATTAAAAAATTTCTTTATTCTTGCAATACATACATATATACTTTATATATATGTATGTATTGCAAGAATAATTTGAAAAAACAGAAGATAAATTAAAGGAGAGACGATATGCTAAAAAATACACTTTCATCCGCATTACAAAACAACATAATGTTACAAACAGAATACGAACAATTTAAGTCAAGACATTCCAGAATAAGTGCTGATGAAATGGATGAAGCGTTTGTTACTCTTTTTAATAGTAAATTAACTGACAAAGATAGTTCTAACGAATTAAATAAATTATCAAAAACATATGCGGGTGATGATGGTATTCTTACCTTAAAAGAAATACTTGCCGCATATAATACAATTACTGATGAAGAAGAAAAAGGTCAAATTTTAGAAGCAGTAGGATACTCGGGAGAACAGCTTAATACTGTTGTAGATTTTGCCGAACAATGGGGACTTAGCCATCAGAATAACTGGGACGAATCTTCATTTGAAGAAGAATTAGCCGAATCTTGCGGTTTTGATTCAAGACCTGTATCCGCATATAGTACCTACTTTTCTAATGCAGGTGGCTTTATCTCAAAAGATCAACTCGTACAATCTCTGCCAGAGGAAAAACAAGAATTAACTCAATTTAGTACAATTGAAGAATTAAAAGATCTGGTCAGTTCTTATTCAGATATAAAATCAGCACAAGGTCTTAAACAAAGAAATATGAATGACAGTATAAATGAAACTGTTGACGATTTTAGAGATAGAAATGATATTTTATGCGACTTAAAAGAAAATTATGGTTTAACTGATGCTCAATCAGAAGAAATTGTACAAGGTATTCAGGACGGTGAAATGGATGTTACTCTAGACAATGATAAATTTAAAAAATTTATTATAAACAAATATAACCTTCAAAGCAAACACTGGATAATGGACAATCTTAAAGCCCTTTTAAATGGAATGAATAGTTTACAGTCATTAGGTGTAAGTGATTTGGCATCCTAAGAGGATGCTAATGCCTCTCTCTTAAACTATTTAGCACTTGAAACAGGAGTTGAAATATCATGAAGGGCTTCACAGGCTTCTGTTTGTTCCTGCGTTACAACAGCAATATCGCCTAGAGATATTATTCCGACCAGTTTATTTTTCTCATTAACAATCGGAATCCTTCTTATTTTCTTTTCCTTCATCTTTTGAATTGCAATATCAATATCTTCATTCTCAAAGCAGGTAATTACAGGTTTTGACATAAATTCTTCAAGTTGATTTTGATCAGGTTTTTTGTTGTTTAAAACAGTATAAAGAGCTATATCTCTGTCTGTTACCATACCAACTGGTTCAAGATTATCATTTATAACAGGAACTGCTCCGCAATTTAAATCCTGCATTATTTGAACGGCATCTTTTATGGTACAGCCGGAATGGCACATTTTTATATATTTTGTCATTATGTCGCGGCATTTCATGTTTTTAATCTCCTTTGTTTCTCGGATATGAAAATTCAATAGCTGCTATAGCGATTTTATGAGCTATAATTTCATTCTGGTAATCATTATATGCATTATTAAAAATATCCATATAATATTCCTGATAATCATCAGGCAAAATGGTCTTAATATGACCGGGAAGATCATCTAATCTTTCATAACGCATAGTTCAAATCCTACATTACAGTTATTGCATCAGTTGGGCATGATTCTGCAGCTTGTCTTACTGTACTTCCAAGAGAAGGATCAATCGTAGCAATTGTTGATTCTGAAAGGCCCATTGGATCAAGCTCAAAAATAGCCGGACAAATTTCTGTGCATATTCCACAGCCTATACAGGTATTTTTATTTACACTTGCTCTAAGACTATTCATATTTTCCCTCCTTTAATATTTTTTAATTAGGAATAAAGTATGATAATCTTTTTTCTCTGTTGAAACATTAACAGAATGAATAAACTATGTGATGTATTTTTTAAAATTTAAGACAGAGGTTATGGGAAAATTAGAATTTCCCCATTTTTTTTAATTGCTGTTTTTATTAGAACAGCAAAAAACTGCTAACTTAGCAGTTTTTTGAATCAATTGAATGAAAAATTTTTCTTTTTAATATCTAATTATCTAATACTTTTCGTAAACTTCAACTCGATCAAGTAATTTTTCAAGTATAGTTTCTAAATCATATGTTAAATCAGGCTTTCTTGCTACAACATTTCTGTTTATTTCCTGTTTACCTGACTCAACTGTCATTATAACCTGATTGTTAACCATCTTAAACCCCCTCTTTATCCTTTAGTCTAGTAACCTCTCATATATATATAAAGTATGGAAGGTTTAAATAATTGCTCTTTTTTATTTAAACTTTAAGAAATATTAAGTTATACTGGGTAATCTTTATTATTTGCTGCTTTTGGAACTTGTTTGCCTTGCCATAATCTGCAAATAGAAAGTTTTATATTTTATTGCTTTGGACTGCATTCCTTGCTTCATTGCAATTTCAGATAATCCAAGATAAGCGTAAGGTTCTGATGAATTATTCTGTAAAGCCTGATTATAAAGTTTTTCAGCCATTTTTAAATTTTGTTTTTCCTTGTAAATATCTCCCAATGCCACTCTTGCAATATTCAGGGACGAATTTAATTCTAAGGCTTTGTTATAATTTGTTATTGCTTCTTTAGAATATTTTAATTTTTTGTAGCAATTACCAAGAGCATAATAATAAATGCTTTCCTTTGGATTAAATCTAAGCGCCTGTTTATAATAATAAATTGCCTTACCTATTTTATTAGTTTGAAAATATAAAGATGCCAGATTATTATAAAGCATGGAATCTTTGGTATTTAATTTTATTGCTCTTTCATAAGCTGTTATGGCTTTATTATAATCTTTTAATTTTGTATATGTAATTGCAAGAGTATTATAAATATAAGTTTTTCGACTTTTGGGAGCAATAATTTCAAGTTCTTTTGCAATATCTTTAAGCATTGATATAGGAATACTAACCTGATTTATCTTGAAAATTTTGATAAAATTATCATTTGCTTTTTTATAGAAACCATTTTGGGAATAAATTTTACCCAGGAGATAGTAAGTTTCAGGATAATTAATATTATAGCCAAGATTTTCTTCAAGTTCATCAATTGCATAATTTGGTTTGTCATTAAACCATAATGCTTTTGCAAGATTACATCTTGCTTCAACAAAGGTTTTATCAAGAGAAACAACTTTTCTAAACATTGATATTGCATCACTTAATTTATTTTGTCTTAAATATATGAGACCGAGAAAATTAAAGTTATCAACTTTAGTAGAGTTGATAGAAATTACTTTTTTGAAATTTTTCTCAGCAGATTTAAGATCGTTGTTTTTATATTGAGCTTCAGCCAGCAGCGAAAGTATAACATTATCATTTGATGATTCTAAGGGTTTTAAAAGTTTTACCGCTTTATCATACTCCGATCTGCTGTTATATATTTTTGCCAGATTTATATATGCTTCAATATTGTTATTGTAAAAATTGATGCTTTTTTTGAAACATTTGACAGCCTGATCGAGTTTATCTAATTTGATATAGTTTTTCCCAAGTTCAAGAAAAACCCATGAATCTTTATCATTTAAGGCTAATGCGCTGGAAAGTTCTTCTGTAGCTTCTTTATATTGACCCTGTTCATATAAATTTTTAGCCAGATTATAGTGAACAGCAGCACCCAGTTTTTTATTGATGGCGTTTTTACTTGCCGGGAGTGAAAGGACTACAACAAGAATAAGGATTATTGCTGCAATAAATGACATTAAACAGAAAAATTTCTTACCGCTCAAAATTCAACTCTCCTTAGAAATCCTAAACATTATATTAAATATAACAAAAAATCAAATTAAAATCTTTAAATTTAGAAAAGTAGAGGGTGGGCAAAATAACTACAAATATTTGTTTTTTATTAAATTTTTTAAATTTGCCCACCAGTAGGAAATATTCAAGTATATTTAAAGGTACTTATTATTTATAATGGGCTTACCACCCAAACCCGGTGTCTATTTTCTTTTGCCGCCAAAAGAAAATAGACCAAAAGAAAAGCGCCCCATAAAATAATTTCTATTTTTCTAAGTTCACTAAATTGAGATGAAAGACAAAATGTGTCGGCTGCGGAATCTCACCAGCAAGCTGGCTCGGTCAGTCCTCGCCCTCCTAAAGACACGTTCACTAAGAAAAACCACGAAATTCTTTTAAGGGGACAGATTAGAAACTTTATTTAAAGCAAAATAAAACTTACATGTAAGGTCTATTTAAGCTGTTCTGTAAGAGTTTCAGGAAGAATATCCTGTCTTTCACCTGAATGAATAAACCTCATAGCTTTTTTTAACATTGGGATAAATTCAAGATTATTTTCAAATATTTTTGCACTTGTTTCTAAAGCTGCTATCATTAATAATCTAGAGTAAACTTCTTCACTATTAAGAAGTAGATTTTTATTTGTAGAATTAAAATCTATAAAAAATGGTGATCCAGAAAAGTCTCCTTTAATATCCACAATAGAATTATAAGAAGGATATGTCCATATTCTTTGTCTCAAAGAACTAAAATTTTCTTCAAGTTCTTTAAATCCGCCTGAAATAGTATAATTAATTGTATTTCTTACTTTACAAAAGTCATACTCTACAAGAAAAGCTTGTTTTGTAATTAAATCCCATTCATGTGTTACAGATAAATCTTTCTTATAAAGTTTTTCAAATTGATTCCATATTGTACGATGGGAAGATTTTCTGCTATTGTAGGGATTTAAAACAAATTTATTATCGTTTATATCGTATTTTACTAATACATTTCCTGGTTTAAGATATCTTCCTTGATAGCAATTTAAACTTGTTATAGCATGAAATGCTGTGTAATAAAGAAGTATTCTTGCTGTAGTTAAATATATTGGTTTTTCAAGATTTAAAAAAGAATTATAGACAAGTAAAGCTTTAATTGAATATTCAAATCCTGCAATTATTGAATTTTCTAACCAACTATTAAAATAAAAGTAATCTCCTGGGTTTAAATCATCAAAAAAATCTTGCACATTAGTATAAGGCAATTCATGCCCTTTAATTTTCAATTTAAGCTCATTTAAAGGTATAAATGTTTTAAAATCATCCATAAATCACTTACGAAATCGCATTAATTCTATCTTGGAATTTTTCTTTTAACTTATTAACTGCTTCTCTAAATGATCTTTTATATTGTTTATAGGTTTTAGATGAAAATAAGTCCTTTTTATCAGCTTCAATATCTTGAAAAAGCTCATTAAATAGGTTGAAAAATTCTTCTTGAGATGGTACATGTTTTTCTTTATGAATAATATTTTTTCGCTGCATTAATCTAAGAATTTCCGGGATTTTTTCTAGCAGAGCAGTAATACCTAATGATTGAGTAAATACAGAATCTTTTGAAATTTCCCAAAAATTCTTACCTACTAAACCTTTAAATGAATTTAAAAAATTAATTAAAATTTTAACTTGTATATCAAGCGGTTGAAATCCATTTTGTGTAAATATTCCAGCATTTGCCTTGTTCAAATATTCCTTAGCAAAAATATTAACAGCTGAACTAAAATTAATAGGTTGGGCTAAATTACTTCTTCTCCCATCGATATATAAACGTTGAGATAAGGCTGATACATCATAATCATATCCTGCATCATCCATTTCAGTTTTTGTATAATTGAGAATTTCTGCAATGGCTTGACCACGTTCCGTAGGGAAAGAATCATCAAATTTAGCCAAAGGAATTAAATCATATATCAAAGATTTAGGAATTTTTTGCTGTTTCTCATTTATTGCTCTAAAAATTTCAGCATTTTGATTTTCTTTTAATCCATGATATGCAGTAACAGATAAAGGTATATCAATCATATCTTTATTATAATCTTTATGAAAAGCATAAAGTCTATGTTGACCATCAATAATGAATGCCAGCTGACCTTCCTTTAAGGTTATTTCAAGCTTTCCAGATGACCTATCTTCATTATTAGCGATAAAATATAGAGATTTTTCAGGGAATGAAAGTATTAAATTATTTGGTAAAAAACCATATTCTTCTCTTACAAAATCATTAATTTCATTACATCTTTTACCCTTTAAAATTCTTTGAAAACCACCTTTACTATGCTCATACTTATTATCATCTGTCTTTTCAAGTCTTGTTGATACTGTTGCGATTTCTAATAACTCCGAAGCCATCATTTGAAAAACGAAAGCATCTGGTCTTGTTACAATACCTTCTATTGATTGATCTAATTTTAATGCGGGTATGCTCTTTTTTATCATGTTATTTACCTACTTATGTTAATGAATTTCCTATAAAAATAAAAACTTTTCAAGTATTTAATTGCTATTTAATTTTTTAAAATATATAAAACTTTATATTTACTGAAAAAAAATCAAGTAAATTGTAAAGTATACTATACAATAATAATTAAAATATGTCAATATATTTGAATTATTATTTATTAAAATAAAACCTATTCTTTTTCTTAGAAATAAATTCAATTTTATAATTTAACGTTTCAGCTATTTCTTTAATTTCTTTATAGTGAATAGTTTTTCTATAGTAAAGTTGGGTCAATTTTGACCCAACAGTTTCATATTCAAACAAATTCCCCTTAAAAGAATTTCGTAATTTTTCTTGGTGAACGTGTCTTTAGGAGGGCGAGGACTGACCGAGCCAGCTTGCTAGTGAGATTCCGCAGCCGACACATTTTGTTTTTTACAGCAATTTAGTGAACTTAGAAAAATAGAAATTATTTTCTGGGGCACTTTTCTTTTGTTTCGTTTTCTTTGTGTGGACAAAGAAAATGAAGGCGGGCTTGGGGTGCAGCCCCATTAGAATAATAAGTACAATTGCCACGATAGTAAGATCCTCACGTCGCTTCGCTCCTCAGGATGACAACACGTGTAATCAAGTAGAATGTATCGTAGCACCGTTTTCATTTACCCCCCCTAGAAAAATAGAAATTATTTTCGGGGCACTTTTCTTTTTGTCTACTTTCTTTGTGCGGACAAAGAAAATAGACACGGGGGTTTGGGTGGTAAGCCCATTATAAAAAACAAGTACCTTACTTAAACTTCTTTCCCACTCAACTGACCGCAAGCCGCTAGAATATCAGAGCCTCTTTCCAGTCTTACAGTGACTTTTTTGCCGGATTGTTCAAGAATATATTTGAATATATTAACTTTTTTAACAGAAGGTGCTTTGAAGTCATCTCTGTTTACTGAATTATACGGAATGAGATTTACGTTGTAATTTAATCCCTTAAGCAGGTAGTTTATTTCTTTGGCATGTTCAGGGGCATCATTAACCCCGTCAATTAAAACATATTCTATAGTAACTCTCCTGCCTGTTTTCTGGGTTAATTGTCGCAAAGCTTTAACCACCTCTTCAAGAGGATATTTTTTTTCTACTGGGATTAATTTTTCCCTGATCTCATGATTTGGGGCATGGAGAGATAAAGCAAGAGTTAATTGCCTGTTTTCATCTGCAAGCTTTAATATTTGCGGAATTATCCCGCTTGTTGAGATAGTAATTCTCCTCATCCCGATTTCAAGCTCTTCGTTTACAAACTTTATAGAATTTATAACATTGTCATAGTTTAAAAGAGGTTCTCCCTGCCCCATATAAACAATGTTAGTTACTTCGAGAGCTGTATCTCGCTGGATTGTGAGGATCTGATCAACAATTTCCCTGACTTCAAGATTCCTGACAAAGCCTCTTTCACCTGTTGCACAAAAAACACAGCCGACAGGACAGCCTACCTGACTGCTAACGCAGGCTGTAAGATTAGGTCTGTTATCAAATCTCATTAAAACTGTTTCTACTGAAGACCCGTCAGAAAATTCAAGAAGATATTTTATTGTTCCATCAGAACTTATAAGCCTTTGTTTTATTTTCGTATCGGAAATTTGAGCAACTTCATTTAATTTTGCCCTGAAATCCTTTGATAAATTTGTCATCTGGTCAAATTCAGACACACATTTTTTATAAAGCCAGGAGTGCAATTGCTTTGCTCTGAAGATTGGTTCATCCAGAGTTTTTGCAAGTTTTTCCAGCTCACAAAGGTTCATGCCCGACAATATAACTTTTTGATCCGTATTAATCATAACCTGTCTCAACTCAGTTGCTTTATAAATCTATATTATCATGACTAAAACTGATAGTTATTGTTGCTCATAAAAACCAAAAGATCAGGTTTCCCTGATCTTTTAAAATTATTTATTTCTTTTCCGTTTTTGGCGGAATTACTTTTATACTCAGTTCTTCAAGCTGTTGTTCAGAAACAGTTGCGGGAGCTTCTGACATAAGACACTTTGCCTGACTGTTTTTTGGGAAAGCAATTACATCTCTGATTGATGGTGAACCGCTAAGAAGAGCTATTACTCTATCAAGACCGAGTGCGATGCCGCCATGAGGTGGTGCGCCATACTTGAATGCTTCAACCATAAATCCAAATTTATTTTCAATTTCTTCATCAGACATGCCCATAATGCTGAACACTTTTTGCTGTAATTCAGGGGTATGGATTCTTATGCTTCCGCCGCCAAGTTCATTTCCGTTATAAACGATATCATAAGCCAAAGCACGACATTTTAGAGGCTCTGTTTCTAATAAAGCTATGTCTTCAGGATTTGGAGATGTAAATGGATGGTGGACGGCAACACATCTTTGTTGCTCTTCATCCCACTCAAACATTGGAAAATCTATTACCCATAGCAAGCTGTGTTTAGATTTATCTATTAACTCAAGTTTTTCGCCAAAATGCAGCCTTAATCTTCCCATAACATCAAATACTGTCTTGGGCTTATCAGCCAGGAAGAATACAATATCTCCGGGGTTAGCATTTGATCTCTGCTGAATTTTACCAAGTTCTTCTTCGGATAAATATTTAAGTACAGGGGATTTTACAGTTCCATCTGTATTATATGTTATCCATGCAAGGCCTTTAGCACCGAATGATATGGCAAGATTTCTGATATCATCCATATCTTTTCTGCTGTAATCTGCAATGCCTGGTATACAGATAGCCCTTACTGTTCCTCCGGATTTAACCTGATCAGCGAATGCTGTAAAAGAACTTGCAGCCATAATATCGCTAACATCAAAGAGTTTGAGATCAAACCTTGCATCCGGTCTGTCAGAACCGTATGTTTCCATAGCTTCTTTGTAAGTCATGCGGATAAACGGAGCGGATACTTCAATTCCTGCACACTTGAAAGATCTTGTTAGAAGTCCCTCTGTCATGCTTATAATTTCATCCTGATCAACAAATGACATTTCCATATCAATTTGTGTAAATTCAGGTTGTCTGTCAGCTCTTAAGTCTTCATCCCTGAAACAGCGTGCTACTTGATAATATCTTTCAATACCGCCTACCATCAATAATTGCTTAAAGATTTGAGGTGACTGAGGAAGCGCATAAAATTTTGTAGCGTGAACTCTGCTGGGTACAAGATAATCTCTTGCCCCTTCAGGTGTAGTTTTAATTAAAACCGGTGTTTCAACTTCCAAAAATTCTAAACTATTCAAATAGTTTCTTATTTCAGTTGTTACTAAATGCCTTAGAATCAAGTTATTTTGAACTTTTGATCTTCTAATATCCAGATATCTGTACTTAAGACGCAAATCCTCATTTACTTCCTGTTCATCGTTAATTATAAATGGAGGGGTTTTTGACTCACTCAGAATCTGAACAAAATCAGGATATACTTCGACTTCACCGGTCAGTAAATTCGGATTGGCTGTATCTTCCGGTCTTGTTGTTATAATACCTGAAGCATTAATAACAAATTCATCCTTTAATTGTTCAAATATTGTATGAACATCAGGGTTTTTAACGGGATCTGATACAATCTGAATAATTCCCGTTCTGTCTCTAACTTCGACAAATATAATTCCGCCAAGATCTCTAACTGTTGAAACCCAGCCTGAAATATTAATTCTTTGTCCGATATTTTCTTTTGAAATTCTTCCGCACCAATGCGTTTTTAATTTTGTTAATCCATCATTCTGCATAAAATCTATCATCACCATGTGTATTTCTATTTTTCCTCATAACCAATATTTAATATCGTGTTGCCATAATTGAAATTTCAACAGGTATTGGAATTCCAAGTTTATCAGGAGGAAGAGATGCATCTCCTGTCAGATTTAAATTACCTGATTTCTTATCTATTTTCCCTGTTAATGGAAATATCAACGACATTTTATCAAGATGTTGTTGATTATCTATGTTCATTTCTAACACAATCCACGCTGACAGGTCAATTTTTCCTGTCGCCTGATTAAGTGTTCCAACGGACGGATGAGACAGATCAAGGCTAATAGAGTGAATTTTTATATATTTATTAATTTTATTAACTTTAAAAGTTTTGCCTTTTATATCAATAGAATTAATTTTTAAGTCGCCATTCAAGAGGTTAAATTTAATTGTCCCTGAACCATCAAGTTGTTCTTCTGATAAAGGATTTGTATTATTCCCCAGAATTAATCTGCCATTAAGTTTAAATTTAGACAATGAAGG
>JAQVCB010000054.1 GCA_028689995.1 Candidatus Gastranaerophilales bacterium | reverse complement strand
CAAGATTAAATAAAACTGATTCATTATCGGAAAACCAGCTTTTATAAGGTTCTGATCCTCTTCCAAAATCAAATTTATTTATATTTTTGTTAAAAACTTCAGTAATCAATTCATTAAGTAATACTTTACCCGGCGAAATCGGTTTAAAATCTGTATTATATACAGGCATACTTGAACAGAATGTATTGTTTGAATCAACATAACCCAAATGATATGCTACGGTTTGATTTATATTTGAAAAAGATAACCTTGAAAACGTTGTTAAATCTGTTCTCATTAATAAATCTTCTACAAAAAGTTCAAGATTAGCTTTTTTTACTAACATACCACCATTCCATCTCTTTTTATGAAGTGTCATAAATTCTTTGATATAGTTTTTTCTATCTTCTATATTATATTCAAAACATAATTCTTCTTTATAAAGCTTAACAGCGTTGTTTTTACATCTCTTGAGATCATCTTTCAACTTTCTTTTTGGTTCAAAAGGTCTGTTTAAAAATGGCTTTAGTTCTGTTACATGTGATATATATCTTATCCCTTTGCTGGAAAGACTTTTTACCAGTACCTTTGAGAATTCTGATTCGCAGTTAACGTGTTTAAAATTTATTTCAAGTTTATTTTCAATGATATAATCGATAAGTTTATTAATATATTTAACATCTGAGTACAAAATATTAAATTCATCGTACATATCGGGCTTTGTTCCGAGCAGAGATAACCTGTTCCTGTAAATATAAAAAGGTGCAAGGAGTTTTAATTCATCATTTTCCCATATTGTAATTATATAAAGATTTCGTTTTCTCTTAAAATATTTGAACCAGAGAGTACACCAGTCGGGAGAAAGATTGTAATTGCCTCCAAGATTATATAACTCCTGCCAGCTATTAACCAGCTCACTGTTTATTTCTGAATATATTTTAATAACATCTTTATTTTGCATTTTTTTACTCATTTATAGCTTCATAAAAGTATTAATGTCAATTATACTGAATACTTCAGAAAATCTACAATTAAACTGCATGCCTCTATACAAATTTAGCGATTTTATACCGGCTTTAAAATCCACATGCTTCAACTGGGACTGATAAATATCTATGAGAGATTCTTTTTCTTCTATTACATCTGAAATATCAAAATAAAAATTCGGGATAGTTATAGGAGACCAGACTTCATAGAATGCAATTTTCAAATTTACTTTGTGCTTTTTTGTTCTTAAAAGTTTTTGAAGAAGGATTGTAACGGCTTTATGATCCTTATGCTGGTCAAAGTAGTTTGGAATAAAAACATAATCATATTTTTCAACATTTATATTTTCAAATACAGGATAATTTTTAATTAATTTCCGATCTTCAATTTTTAACATGCAGTAGTTTAATATGCCTATTTTATCAAGAGCCTTTTCAAATTCAATCTTTCTTAAAGCTGCTATTTCATCATTTGATTGATCATAACCTCCATATCTACCGTCAGTTAAACAGACAACATCGAAAATAGATGAATGTTTTAAAAGCAATCCTCCACATCCCATTGTTTCATCGTCAGGATGAGGAGCCAGAAGCAGACATTTATTGTTGCTATTTAACTCTAGTTTTGCCGGAGCTATTTTTTCAAAGTGAAAAATCCTTGCTAACCTTAAAAAACGGTTTGCGTATACAATTTTTTGATATAATTTTTTCACGTCCAACACTTTTATTAAATACCATTTCTACTAATATATTGTTATAATTATCCCATAAGAATAATACATGATTACGTAAAATAAAGTTTTAATAAAGAAGTATGAAAAAAATTGCATTTATAATTAAACTTTTTCAAAGTAACAGCTTCCATGGCGGTGGTGAAAAGCTGTTTTACAACATTATCAATAATTTTGCAAAAGACGGCAATCTTGTAGACATTTATTGCAGCAAGTCTGATGTTGATAACTTGCAGGGAATAAATAAAATAATTGTTATCGATAAAATTTATGATCATACAGAGCCTGAAACCATGGAAATTTTTTATGATGAAATAAAAAAACTGGTTTCAAATAGTGAATATGATTATATTATTTCTGAAAATATAACTCCATCTATTGATATAACATTTTTACAGGGGCATTCACTTGTTCACAGGCAACGAAAATTAAAAAATTTATTTGAATCATTTTTGTACAACTTCAGAAGCGTTAAGAAAAAACGTATTAAATATCAGCAAAAATGGTTGCAGGAAGGTTATAGAAAAATCTTTGTTGTCTCGAATGTTCTTAAAAACGATATAATCACAAATTTCAATATCCCTGAAGATAAAATCAGCGTGGTTTATCCGGGTGTTAATGTTTCATGCGAATTTAAGCCAGAGTTTAAAGAAAAAGATCACATAGTTTTTGGATTGTCAGCACCGGGGTTTAAAATAAAAGGGGGTTATATTCTATTAAAAGCATTGTATTTACTCAAAAACAAAGGCTATAAATTTAAAGCCAGAATTATTTATCCAAAGTTTAAAAAAAATTTATGGGTAAAATTTCTTGTTAAACTTTATAAAATTGAAAATAATGTTGAATTTTTACCCCTTCAGAAAGATATGAAATCTTTCTATGACAGCATAGACTGTGTTGTCATACCATCACTCGAGGATACTTTCGGACTGGTTGCTCTTGAAGGAATGTCTTATGGCAAACCCTGTATAGCAAGCCTGAATGCCGGAGCTTCTGAAATTATTCAAGAAGGCTGTAATGGCTTCATATTTAAACTGGATAAAAATGCTTTTAAAAATTTTGCTGAAAAAATGATGTTTTTTATGGATAATAAAGAAGATCATGAGAAATATTCAAAAAAATCTATTGAAACAGCAAAATTTTACAGTTGGGATAAAACTTATAAAGATTTATTAGCCCAACTGTCGGTGTTATAACATTTTGCAGATTTTTTTATAACTCTCTTTGTTAGTAATTAGTAGTAAATGGTGTTTTATATAGTGTTCTATATTTGCAAGAGATCTATTATTATAAAAACACTAATAAATTTTTAATTTTACAATTAAACTCATTAATTAATTTTATATGCAATTGAAAAATTTTTGGTTTAAAATGTAAACTCGAAAAAAGGAGTCAAACTTAAATGAGCAATTATTCCATAGGAGTAGATCTGGGTGGCACAAAAATACTGGCCGGAGTTATTGATACAAATACCGGAACAGTAATAGAATACTCTAAAAAACGTACACAAACTGAATTTGGCAAAAATAGTATTATTCAAAATATTATAGAAAATGTCGAAAAGGCTATTTGTAAAGCACAAATACCGGTTTCTAAAATATCATCATTAGGTATTGGAGCAGCAGGACAGGTTGACAGAGAAAAAGGCATCCTGATTTCATCTCCAAACATCGAATGCTATGATATAGAACTTAAAAATATTCTCGAAAATCACTTCAATATTCCTGTATATGTAGGGAATGACGTCGAAGTTGCAACTCTTGGAGAAATGAAATTTGGAAGCGGCATAGGCTACAAAAATTTTGTCTGTATTTTTATTGGAGCAGGCATTGGTTCCGGTATTGTACAAAATGGTGAAATTTATCAAGGCTTTACAGGAACAGCAGGTGAAATTGGTCACATCATTGTAGATTCAGGCGGAAGAGCATGTTCATGCGGTGGACATGGATGTCTTGAAGCTTATGCATCAAGAACTGCCATTGAAAAGAAAATTCTTGCTTCACTGAAAAAAGGACATAATTCTGTTATCAGGGATATTATTAAGGATGAAGAACAAATCCGTTCAAGACACATTAAACAGGCTCTTGAAGAAGGTGATGAAATCGTATTAAACTGCATTACTGAAGCATCAGAATATTTAAGCAGCGGCCTTGCAACTATTATTAACTTCTATAATCCGCAGTTAATAATCCTTGGCGGCGGTTTAATCAGTAATATTGACTTTTTCTATGAAATAACCGTCAAGAAAACTATAGCCAAATCATTGCCAACTCCATCAGAAAGAGTTAAAATCACAAGAACTGCATTGGGTGATTTTTCAGGTATAGTAGGAGCTTCATTACTGGAAAAAGCTTATTTGGAAAAACTTAATTAGATATGCGTGAAGGAAAATAAAATGAAAACTTTTATTTCAGGAAAAATTCAGGGTATAAAGGTTACGGATAAATCAATACACTACAACGGAAGTGTAACTGTTGACAATGAACTGCTTAAAAAAGCAGGTATTGATCCTTATGAACAGGTCTGGGTTGCCAATCTTGCTAATGGCGAAAGATTTGTGACTTATGCGCTGCCTTCTGAAACAAAGGGTATATTTACTCTGAACGGTGGCTGTGCAAGACTTGGTGAGACAGGTGACAGATGTATTGTCCTTGCATATCGAATGGAAGAACAATTCAGCGGTGCTAATGTTGTCTTTTGTAATGAAGATAATACGATTAAAGAAACAATGTTCTACCAGACTCCTGAAAATTTTTAATTAAATAAAATAAACAGCAGTTTATATAGATTAAGACTGCTGTTTTTATTTTTCTGTTTTTCTAACAATGAATTTTTTATGTGTTAATATAAATTTCATCGAAACAATAAAGCAAGGAGGGGTTATAATGAAGTTTTTGCATACAATGATCAGGGTTACCAATGTTGAGAAGTCACTTAATTTTTATCAGAACATTCTGGGTTTAAAGCTATCCAGAACAAAAGAATTACCGGATGCCACGCTTTATTTTCTGACAGATGAAGCCGGCTGCTGTGAAATAGAACTTACTTACAATAAAGTTATGCCTGAAGGTGGCTATGAGATTGGAAGTTACTTTGGACATCTGGCTTTTGAAACCGAAAATATGGATGAATTCAGTGAAATCTTAAAGCAGCACGGGTTGGACTATTTATGGGCACCTTTTAAAATTACTGCTGTTGGTTCTACAATCGCATTCATAAAAGATCCTGACGGTTTTCAAATCGAGATTATCGAGCAAAAATAACATACTCTTTTTTACAAATATGTATGGCTAAATAGGGAATTTATTAAACTTTAATTCTATCTAAGAATTAAAGTTTAATTTTGACCGGAGATTTTTATATGGAAGTAATTACAGCTATAAATTTACTTAATAGACAATGCATAGACACTTTAGATAATGATTATAATATTCTTCCTAACATTGATCCCGTTGAAATAGCTAAAAAATGGAATAATATCGGAGCTAATTTAATCCATTTAAGTGATATCAACGGATTAAAAGAACTTAGTCCCTTAAATACAGATATAATAAAAAATATAATTATGAAAATAAAAGCTCCTGTTCAAATTGCAGCAGGAACGGATAATTTTGAATCTTTTGAAGATTTGCTGGCAATCGGCGCATCCAGAATAGTCCTTAATAATGAAGTTTTACATCGTTCTGATTTTATTAAAAATATTCTTGAAAATTATCCCGATAAAACAGTCATTCTGTTTAATGTTGATTCGGGAATGACAAATCTCAATAATAATTATCATGAAAGCATTATAGATATTACTAATAGACTTAAAGAGCAGGGCTTACAAAGAATTATTTATCATGATATATCCAAAAATTATGAATTTAATCATGATGATTTTCTTACTTTGGCTAAAAATGTTGACTTGTCAGTTATAGCTTCGGGTAAATTAAATGATATATCGTCAATAAAAAAATTAAAATTGTCATCTGAATGTGAAAATATGAATATTGAAGGGATTATTTTATCTAAAGCTCTTTATCGAAATCATATTGACCTTTATGAAGTGATAAAACTTGTTGGAATATATCCTTATATTGGTGATTTTTATTCAAGAGAAGATATCTGTTAAATAGTTAACTAACCTTTCAGAAGGCATAACCTATCTGACCCTCTAAGTGGCTAATTGATTGAAATAAGCCATATATGATAGTCTGTATGATATATTGGGATAAAACCCAGTTAACAAAGACTATTAAAGCTTTTACATTCTAAAAAAGCACAATATATTTATTATTATAAAATTTCAGACATTATATTGAAGTTAGTACTTTGATTTTTATAGATTAGACAAATTAATATCATATATGTACCAAAAAAGGAGATTATTAATGAGAATTGCACAAGTTGCTCCTCTATGGGAATGTGTCCCTCCTAAAGCTTATGGAGGGACAGAATTGGTTGTATATATATTATGTGAAGAATATGCCAGAAGAGGATTTGACGTAACACTCTTTGCAGCGGGTACATCAACTACATCAGCCGCATTGGAACCCATTATTAAAACTCCTATGCGAGAACAGAATATTAAGTATCCTATTTACCATGAATTGCAGTCTATAAGCAAAGTGCTGGAAAAATGGGAAGAATTTGACATTATTCACAATCATATTGGTTTTCAATTCCTGCCATTTGCCGGTTTAATTAATATTCCAATTGTAACAACGTTACATGGAGCTTTTATTGTTAAAGAAGAGATAGAATTTTATAATAGCTATAAGAAAAATCCTTTAGTTTCAATAAGTGACTCTCAAAGAACAGGTGCACCCGGTCTTAATTATGTTTCAACAGTCTACAATGGAATACAAGTTGAAAAATATCCTTTTGAACCACAATATAATTCTGATAAACCCTATTTAGCATTTCTTGGTCGTTTTTCAGAAGAAAAAGGTCCTCATCTTGCAATTAAACTTGCTAAAGAAACCGGATGGAAACTAATAATGGCTGGAAAAATTGATATAGCTGACAGAGCTTTTTATGAAAGGGAAGTTAAGCCTCAAATAGATAACAAACAAATTATATATATTGGAGAACTTGGGCATGAAGCAAAATGTGAATTGTTAAAAGGAGCCTATGCTACTGTACATCCAGTTACATGGCCTGAACCGTTTGGTCTTGTTATGGCAGAATCTATGGCTTGCGGAACACCTCTTTTAGCCCTCAAAAATGGTTCTATTCCTGAAGTAATCTCGAACGGAAAAACAGGATATATTGAAAACAATATAAATGATCTTATTAAAAGAGTTAAAGATATTGAAAAAATAGACAGACAAGCCTGCAGAAAACATGTAGAGAAAAATTTTTCAGCACAAAAGATGGCTGATGGTTATTTATCAGTATACAAAAAATTAATGGGGCAAAACATAATTGATATTAGTATAGATTCTGATATTCCAGCATCATTAAACCTTGGAGAAAAATAAATATCCTTTTTGATTTTATATAAACATTGTTTGTTATCAGGTTTAAATATCAATATACACTTTATGCTATCCAGTCTCCCTACCAGCCGTGCCTTGCCATGAATGAGCTTTTTAAACACTCCCACTTCGCTTACCATTTCAGGCTTTCACTTTTAAAATGAACTCAAATCTTTGCTTTTTAACGATAATTATAGTTTTGTAGTAATTTCATATAACCTGATTTCATTTTAAAACTAGACTTATTCTCAATTCAATAAATATTAATACAGGTTAATCTATAAACTCAACTGAACTAAGGGGGGGTACAAAAAATTCTTATGTATTGTGTCATCCTGAATTTATTTCAGGATCTCAAATTAAATAGATGCTGAAACAAGTTCAGCATGACGCAAGGAGATAATTAAACACTTGAAAATTTTTATTACTTCCTTACGTTGTATTATCAGGAGAAAATTATGTCAGTTACGTTAATGGGCGAAAATTTTAACCCGATTAGAAGAACAATTAAAAATAATAGAATTTTTCTTGTAACTGATCAGGATGGAAATATAATTGGAGGAAATACTTCGGGCTTTGGCCTTTATACTGACGATACCAGATTCTTAAGCAGACTTGAACTTAAAATAAATAATACAAAACCGGTTATTCTTTCATCATCATCCGAAGCCGGTCATTCATCAGTTATAATCGGGACTAATATTAGTATGTCAGATTATGCCGATTCAACTAAATATATCCTTCAGGAAACTGTACAGGTAAAACGTGAAAGTATAATATATGGAGATTATTTCGAAACAATAACAATAGCAAATTATAACCTGTTTGAAGTGGGATTGAAGCTGGAGTTGTTCTTTGATGCAGATTTTTTGGATATATTTGAGGTTAGAAATATTTCTCTTATAGAAAAGGACATTCAAAAAAAAATCATTTATGAAGGCAATAACTTAAAATTTGTTTATCAGGATATTACAGGTGCAACTTTGACCACAGAAATAGTATTTATCGAAGAAAAACCTGTAAATATTGAAAATGGAAATGTAATTTTTGAATTTTCCCTTGATACAAGTGCAAAAAAAGAAATAAAATATCACATAAATTTAAGATCAACAGCTTCTTTGCCTGAAAAACTGTCAGCATATGATTTTAATGAAGCATTTGAAAAAGCAGTTATTGATGATAAAAACTGGCTGAAAAGTTCTGCAAGATTCTTTTCTAGCAATGAAGACTTCAATGAAATGGCTGCAAGAGGCAGTAAAGATATTAATATGCTCAGAATAAACGCACATTACGGTGAATATATTGCTGCAGGAATACCATGGTTTACAACATTATTTGGCAGGGATAGTCTTATAAGCGCACGTCAATGTCTTCTTTTAAATCAAAATATTGCAAAAAATACTCTTGAAACTCTGGCTAAATTTCAGGGAAAAGAAGATAACCCATGGCGAGATGAAGAACCCGGGAAAATTCTCCATGAATTAAGATTTGGAGAACTTGCACGAAGTAATAAAATTCCGCATAGCCCATATTATGGAACAGTAGACGCAACTCCATTGTGGATTATACTACTTCATGATTATTTTAAATGGACAAATGACAAGGAAACTCTGGAAAAATTATGGCAAAATGCTCTTGATTGCTTAATGTGGATGGATAATTATGCAATGATTAACAACGGATATGCTGCATATATAAAACGCAGTCCTGAAGGTCTTGATAATCAAGGATGGAAAGATTCATGGAATTCAAACATTCATAATAACGGTCATTATGCTGAACCACCGATTGCTCTTGTGGAAGTTCAGGGATATTTTTATGCTGCAAAGATAAAACTGGCGGAACTTGCCGGTTATATGGGGGAATATGATCTTAAATTAAAGTTATTAAAAGAAACACAGGAATTTAAAGAAAAATTTCAAAGAGATTTTTGGATGGAAGATCTTCAATTTTATGCAATGGGGCTTGATAAATATGGAAAGCAGATGAAAGTAATTTCATCAAATCCCGGACATTGTATTGAGACGGGTATTATTGATGATTATTATGCAAATATAGTAGCTGAAAAATTTTTCACAATGAATATGTACAGCGGCTGGGGTATAAGGACTTTAAGCAATGAGATTATAAGTTATAATCCTATGAGTTACCATAATGGAACTATATGGCCGCATGACAACAGTATTATTGCATTTGGGCTTGCAAAAATTGGCCGAGTGGATCTGGCGATAAGAGCTACGACTTCTCTCTTTGAAGCTGCAAGATTAGTGAGATATAAAAGATTACCCGAATTATTCTGCGGTTTTTCAAGAGTATATAGCCGACAGGACCCACCTGTTAGTTATCCTGTTGCATGTACCCCACAAGCATGGGCTGCTTCAAGTGTCTTTTTAATGATACAGGCTATGCTAAATATTGTTCCTGACGCTCAAAATCAGGAATTAAAAATTTATAATCCACTAATACCAATGTGGCTTGATTATTTAAGGATTGAAAATATAAAAGTTGGCAGCGCATCAGTTGACCTTGAATTTAGAAAGACACAGAAAAGCCTTGTTATAGATGTTTTTGATAAAAGAGGAAAACTGGATATAATTATTAAAAAATAAATCGGATTATATTAAGTTTAATTAACAAAACAAAAAAGTGCTTAGTATTGGCAACAGATTAGATAAGTAGATTTTATATTTAGGGGATTGACTCAATTATAAATATTTAAAACAATATATATAAAATTAAAGTTATAAAAACAGGCTTTATTAATTATGATTGATTTTGATAAATATTCAATAAAGATTGATGATCAGAGGATTCTGGTAAGAAGTGCTGCCCTTCATTACTTTCGAATTCCGGGTGCTAATTCATGGAAAGACAGGCTCAGTAAGATTAAAGCCTGCGGATATAACACGGTTGACCTTTATTTCAGCTGGGCCTATCATTCAAAAGAACCTAATGTTTATGATTTTACTGATATAAGAGATATAAGAACATTGCTTGATTTAACAGTTGAGCTTGGATTATATATTATAGCAAGACCTGGTCCCTATATAAATGCAGAGCTTTCAGCAGGCGGCCTTCCAACCTGGCTTTTTAATATACCTGATATGGTTTTAAGAAACAGGGAAGACGGAAATTATAAATATTCAAACTCATTCATGCATGCCGTTAAGGAGTGGTATTCAAGAATAATTCCTATTTTGAATGAATATCAAAATATTATAGCATTTCAAATAGAAAATGAATACTCTACGAATGAAGCAGAGCCTGACTATATACAGGAGTTGCATGATATAGCGAGAAAAATGGGAATTATGGCCCCGATATTTCATAATGATACATTTGGAGCGTGTTTGTATTCCGACATAGTTAATATCTATGCTTTTGACAGTTATCCAACTTTAAACCTCAGTTACGACTGGAGAGAAAATCCCTATCAGTTTGAATTTCTGGATAATATTGAAAGTAACTTTAGGGAATGCTCTCCTGATTCTCCTTTGTTTGTAGCAGAGCTTCAGGCAGGTTGGTTTGATAAATGGGGTGGACATGGATATGATTATATAAAAGAAAAATTCGGAAGAGATCATATAAATATTGTTACTAAGACAGTTTTATCTCAGGGTTTAACAATGTTTAACCATTTTATGGGTTGTGGTGGTACTTCATGGGGCAAACTTGCAAGCTCTGAAGTATATACTTCCTATGATTTTGCTTCTCCGATTTCAGAATCAGGCATACCGGAAGATAACTATTATAAAGTAAAGGAAATTAATTACTTTTTGCAGTCATTTAATTTTTCTTCAACGGATTTAATAGCAGATGAAAGAGAAATTCTTGAAAACGAAGAAGAAGGAATATTTGCAAAACTGAGACAGGATAATATAAACAACTGTAAATGGCTGTTTATAAGAAATATGTGTAATGAAAGAAAAAATATTAAAGTTTTAAATAAGTTTTCTGTTAGTTTAAAAGATTTTGATATGAAAATTCTGCCGAATGATTTGAATCTGTTAGGCTGCAATCTGGATTTTTCATCATTTTCAATATTCAGCAAAATTAGTAAAAGCAATCATGAAATTATTTTACTACTTCTTGATAACGACTCTGAACTTATTGTATCAGGTTTTGATGATAAAAATATTCCTTTAAATATTGGTTTTGAAGAATATGAAAATAAGTTAAAGGTCAAATTAATCGATATTGCTGATAACAATTTATTAAAGCTCAGTTTTAGCAAATCAGAAAAAATTACCGAGTTTATATTTTTAAATGAAAGCACAGCAGATAAAACCTGGATTCTTGATAACAAGATTATAATCGGCCCTGAATTTCTTCAAAATAATCCCTATCATGCTGTTTTTAGCAAAAATACAGTTTTAAGAATTCTTGATCTTGATAAAAGCAATGACTGGCAGGTAAAAAATATTGAGATTCAGGAAAAAATTGAGATTCCAAAGCTGAATAATTGGAGTTTATTTAAGTGTTCTCCTGAAATTGATCCTGAATATGATTTTTCAAGCTGGAATATTGCAAATGAAAGTTTGGACTGTATAACAAATAATGTTTACGATGAATTTATATGGTATAAAGGTAAATTCAAAGGTCATATTGAACAAATAATCCTTAACGCCAAACACTGTTATGCAGTTTATATAAACGGTATTCAGGTTTTTCATCATGACAGTTTTCATATTGATCATGAACTTGAATTATCTGAAGAAATTACATTTGAGATTAAACAAAATATTCTAAGTAAAGATGGAGAAAACGATATAACTGTGCTGGTTCAAAATCTCGGCTTTGATAAAGGATTTGAAAATAATCCGGATCTTCCAAGAGGTATTTTATACTTTAAAAGTAATCCTGAAAAAGATATTGAATGGCGAATAAGAGGCTGTCTTACTCCTGAGATCGAAGAATGGGACTTTGCGCCAACAGATGAGATGGATGATGCTTCTAAAAACTCATATCTTGTTCGTATTAGTGCAGAATTTAAAGTTGATTTTTCAGAAAATATATACTGTCCAATGTTTTTGACTTTTGATAAACCCAAGTTTGATAAAGCGTTAATTTACTTGAATGGAAATCTAATTGGACACTACTGGCAATCATTGGGACCTCAGTTAAAATTCTACCTGATAGATGGATTTCTCAAACAAAATAATCTGCTTTCATTGGTTATATGGAACAAAAATGAGGATTATCAAAAAATTGAAGACTATAAAAATATGAATAATAATGTTAATATAAATATAGAAATCATTAAACATTACAATATGGTAGAAGTAACTAAATTTATTTAGGAAGATGCAGAAAAATTAAAATTTTTCTCATATCTTCCAAGATCCAGTTACACATAAGCTCACCCGCTCACCGCGGCTGTGCGTATGTTTCACCTTTCCAATGTCGGGTTTGGAAAATCCTAATTTTCTTCGAAAATTGAATTTCCCCGCACCCTCTAAAGAAAAACATGCAGGTAGATTTTTTGAGAAAAGGAGTATGTTTTGGCTATTATCCCAGATTTTCTTCTTAAACGTGTTTATAAAAAAGGTAGTTTAAGAGAAACTGCCGAAGGAATCGCTTTTGACTTAAAAAATATTTTTGGACCAGGTATTATTACGGGTATTAATTTTATCAAGATTAACGACATCAATTATGAAACATCTTTTATTAAGGTTATAACACAGGGTGCAGCTACTATTGCATCGCATATTAGTCCAGATAATCCAATGTGCTTTAAATTAAATCAGGAGAGTACATGTATTCTTGAAGGAGCAAGATCTCTTAAAGAAGGTCTAAATAAAATTATCGTTGAAATTATTACAAGAGATGTGGGCAAAGTTCAGGTAATTCTTACGGATACTATATAAATAAATCACTCATTCTGTTATTGTTTTTGCTTAATTATAACAACATCTTTGTTATCACCGCGTTGTTTCATTAATTCAGCAACAGCATCATTTATCAAACCTTTTTTTCTTGCTGTTTCTATCTGAACTTTTTGTTCTTTTGTAAGATTAGCAGGTTTTTTAAGTTTTATATCAGGAAGTTTTAATTCTTTTTTTTTCTGATCTTCTTTAGCTTTCAGTTCTTTGGCAAGTCTTTCAGATTGTTTTTCATAACTGTCATTTAACAACATAACATCTTGTACAGATTCTCCCGATTGCCTTACTAATTTTTTAGCAGCATCACTGACATTTTGATATTGTTGAAGTTGTTTATTCTGCTTTTGCTCCAGATCTTTGATCCTATCAATTCTTTCTTTATTCATTCCTGAAATTTTTGATTCTGATTTTGCTAATTTATTTCTTAAAACAACAATTTCAACTCTTCTATTTTTATTCCTGCCTATTGCTGTATTATTATCCGCAATTGGCCTGCCATCAGCATAACCTAAGGCTGCAAATCTATTTTTATCAAATTTAGAATTGCTAAGTATAAATCTGACAACACTTGCAGCTCTTGCTGATGACAATTCCCAGTTGGAGGGATATATTGATGATTTAATCGGCATGTTGTCAGTATGACCTTCCACTCTGATTGGATGGTCAGAAAATTTATTTTTCAGAAGAATACTAATTTTAGAAAGTGCTTTATAAGCACTAGGTTTAATTTCAGCACTACCTGATGCAAAAAATAAATTTTCAGCAAGACTGACCACAAGTCCTCTTTCACTTACATAACTGTCTATCCCTAAATTTTCATTTGATTCTGCAAGTTTTTCAACTGATTCTTTTGTTTGCTTAAAAGCATTTTCTTCAGCTTTAGCTTCTGTATTCTCAAAAAGAGGTGATATCATATTTGATTCATTGTCCATACCACCCAATATATTAAGCCCTGAACCTGGCATAATACCTTGATCCCCCTGCATAACAGAAGGAGAAGCAAAAGCTTTCTTCATAGATACCGACATCTCTTCAAATTTTTTCATATCCATCTGAGATAGCGCATATAATACTACAAATGTAGCAAATAAAAGAGTAATAAAATCAGCATAGGAGACAAGCCATCTTTCTAAATTTTCATGTTCTTCTGCATGTTTTTTTCTAGCCATATCTATTTATTTTTATACCTATTTTCAATTAGATTTAGGATAATTTTTTTGATTTAATGAATTACGCTTTTACTGTGGCTGGTTTTGCTGCTGCCTGTGCAGCAGCTTTTTTATCCATCAGAAATGCCTGCAGTTTTCTTTCAATTAATGCAGGACTTTCACCGGCCTGTATTGATAAAATACCCTCTATCATAATTTGTTTTGCTAAAAATTCTTTGGCACTTTTAAATTTAATTTTTGTAGCTAATGGCAGAAAAATTAAATTGGCCATTATTAAACCGTAAATCGTAGCAACGAAAGCTACAGCTATACCAGCTCCAAGTTTAGATGGATCGGATAAATTCTGCATAACCTGAATTAAACCCATTACAGCCCCAATAATACCAAATGTCGGTGAATATCCACCGCCAGCTTCCCATACTTTTGCAGCTTTCATAACCTTATCTTCCAACTGAGAAAGTCGTGTTTCCATAAGATCTCTTACAAGAACAGGATCAGCACCGTCACTCACTGCTTCAAGCCCGACAGTCAGCAATGGATCACTTGCATTTTTTGCTTCTTTTTCAAGAATAATGACGCCTTCTTTTCTTGCTTTAGTTGCATAACCAAGAATTTCTTGTATTATCTTATTAAAATCAATATTATCAGCAGCAAATGATTTTTTACACATTTCCATTCCTGATATTAGAACATCTAACGGAAAACTCGCAACAACAGCACCAACTGTACCTCCAGCAACAATTAAAAAAGCTGTTAATTGTATAAGTGATTGTACATTTCCACCTTCTAGTGCTTGTGCTACAAGAATACAGCCAAGCCCAAAGACCATACCTATTATAGATACAAAATCCATTTTTAACTCCCAAGTTTGATGCCAGCTTTAATACGTCAGTTAGTAAATTATATAATTATTCTATTAAAACTTAATTTTACAAACTTTGAATCATTCGATTAAATTAGCTACGCTTACTAAAATAGGTTTTTCCGTTCTTTATTTAAAAGATTCAATGTTTATAAATTTTAAAATATTAATAAAATAATTTATAAAAAGATCTAAAATTCCAGGTTAATTGTTAAATTATATACGATTCAGCTATTTTATACAAACCTGGAATTAAGTTTTTATTTAAGGAACATTACTTCTGTATTTCGTGTCAATTAATGTATAGAAAGCATAAAATTTTTCAGATTATTTATTATAAAAAAGCGGTATTTTTCAAATTAAATAATAATTAAAATTTTGTGCATGATAAAATATTACTAATTGAGTTATATACATAGAAATTTCGCCTTAATTATTAAAATGTATTTTTAAAATATTAACAGGCAATTCTGTTTTTTAAAAAGGTGCATATCTCAGTAAAGGCGATTATTTAAGGATTTTTATATGATAGATATGTTACTAAAAATATTTGGGGATCCAAACGATAGAAAAATAAAAAAAATTCAACCTGTTGTTGAATATATAAATACTTTGGAACCTGAAATTTCCAAATTGACCGATGATGAATTAAAAAACAAAACTGCTGAATTTAAAACAAAGCTTGCAAACAGAGAAAAATCTTCTAACAAAGAAAAAGACAGGGTTTTAGAACAAGAAGCCATAGAAAGTATTTTACCAGAGGCTTTTGCTGTTGTTAGAGAAGCAGGCAAAAGAACCCTCAATATGAGGCATTTTGACATGCAGCTTATTGGAGGCATTATTCTTCATCAAGGGCATATTGCTGAGATGAGGACAGGCGAAGGTAAAACACTGGTTGCTACTCTTCCTGCATATTTAAATGCACTTACAGGAAAAGGCGTTCATGTTGTTACTGTAAATGATTATCTTGCAAAACGTGACAGTGAATGGATGGGCAAAATATACAAGTTTCTGGGACTTAGCGTAGGTGTGGTTCTGTCAGGCGGCAAATCCTATGATGATTTTAATACAAAAAAACAGGCATATGATGCTGATATTACCTATGGTACAAATAATGAATTTGGTTTTGACTATTTAAGAGACAATATGGCAGGAAGTATTGATCAATGCGTTCAACGACCGTATAACTATGCTATTGTTGATGAAGTTGACAGTATCCTTATAGATGAAGCAAGAACACCTCTTATAATAAGTGGACGACTTGAACAATCTGCAGAAACATACAAAATAATGGCTAAAATTGCTCCTTTACTTATAAAAGAAAATGATTACACCGTAGAGGAAAAACATAAAAACGTTATTCTCAACGAAGACGGTATTGATAAAGCTCAAGAGTTACTTGGAGTCAAAGATCTGTTTGATCCTTCGGTTCAATATGCGCATTATCTTTTACAGGCATTAAAAGCAAAAGAGCTTTACCATGCTGATACAGACTATGTAATTAAAAATGGTGAAGTTATTATAGTTGATGAATTCACAGGAAGACTTATGGAAGGTCGTCGCTGGAGTGATGGATTACATCAGGCTGTTGAAGCCAAAGAAGGAGCTAAAATACAGGATGAAACACAAACTCTGGCCAGTATAACTTTTCAGAATCTTTTCAGATTATATCCAAAGCTTGCGGGCATGACAGGCACTGCAAAAACTGAAGAACCGGAATTTATCAAAATATATAATCTGGAAGTTACACTAATTCCTACTAACAAAAAAGATATAAGAATTGATTATCCTGATGTAATCTACAAAACCGAAAAACAAAAGTTTATTTCACTCGTAGATGAGATTCAGGAGATAAATAAACTGGGAAGACCTATACTTGTTGGTACCACCAGTATAGAAAAATCTGAACACATATCGAATCTTCTCAAAAAGAGAGGCTTAAAACATAACGTATTGAATGCAAAACACCATGAAAAAGAAGCAATTATTGTAGCTCAGGCAGGAAGATTTGGAGCTATAACAATTGCAACAAACATGGCAGGTCGTGGAACAGATATTTTACTTGGCGGCCACCCGGAATTTCTTACAAAAGAAATGCTGACATTAAAAAACATTACCTCCGAGAATACTTCTCCTGAAGAATATACAAAATTTAAAGAAGAATTTCTCGAAGAGGCCTATAAAATTACCCAGATAGAACATGAAAAAGTTGTTGAAGCTGGTGGCTTACATGTTATTGGTACAGAAAGACACGAATCAAGGCGTATTGATAATCAGCTTCGAGGTAGAGCCGCAAGACAGGGCGATCCGGGAACAACCAGATTTTTTCTTTCACTTGAAGATAATTTAATGAGAATTTTTGGCGGACAGAAGATTTTTGCGCTTATGGATACTTTAAAAATTGAGGAATCCATGAAAATAGAAGCTCCTATGGTTAGTAGAAGTATTCAATCTGCTCAGAAAAAAGTTGAAACATATCATTTTGATATACGAAAACACGTTCTTGAATATGATGATGTAATGAATAGGCAGAGAGAACTTTTATATCGCCAGCGTAAAAAGGTACTTGAAGGCGAAAATATTTATAATGATGTTCTTTTTATGATAGATCAATCTATTGACAGAATTATGGGCGGATATATCAGTCCTGAAATGCCCCCTGAAGAATATGACAATGAATCGCTTGAAGGTCTTATAAATGCTATTCATTCATTTATACCGCAACTGTCTCATGTTGTATTATCTGATATCAAAGGATTAAAATACAATATAATGTATGATATGCTTAAAAATCTTACCTATGAAG
>JAQVCB010000053.1 GCA_028689995.1 Candidatus Gastranaerophilales bacterium | reverse complement strand
CCTTGTTAAATGCTTCGGGAGAGGTTATCGGCATTAACCAGTCAATTTATAACCCTGATAATAACAAGTCAAATATTGGTATCGGCTTTGCAGTACCGGTTAATGCGGCAAAAAGATTCATAACAAAAGCAAAAAAGGATATTGACAGTTATTTAACCGTGAAAAACGAAAAATAAGTTTTTGTAATATAGAGGAACTATCGGCTTTGTTTTACAATCATGGAAGCAATACATGCGGCTCCAAAGCCGTTATCAATATTGACCACGCTGACACACGAAGCACAGCTGTTTAGCATGCCGAGCAGTGCTGTTACCCCGCCAAAGCTTGCACCATATCCCACGCTTGTTGGAACTGCCATTACGGGGCAGGAAGACAGTCCTCCAATAAAACTTGCAAGCGCTCCTTCCATACCTGCTATAACAATTATTGCAGAAGCGTTCAGGATCAAATCAACTTCCTTAAAAATCCTGTGGCTTCCTGCAACCCCGCAGTCAAAAAGTGTTTTTGTCTTAATTCCCGCTGCTTTTAAAGTAATAATCGCTTCTTCAGCGACAGGTATATCAGCCGTTCCCGCTGTTATAACCAGAGCATAATTTTTTGCAGCCGGTTTGGGAAATTTTCCGTAACTTATGATTCTTGCTTTTTTATGATAAATACTGTCCGGCAATTTATCCATAACATGGTCGGCAATATCCTGATCTGCTCTTGTTGCAATAACTATATGATTTTTATCTTTTATTTCCTTTATTGCGCCAACTATTTCGTCAGCTTCTTTTCCGGGGCAATATACAACCTCGGGAAATCCCTGCCTTAATGCCCTGTGATGATCAATTCTTGCAAAGTCAATATCCTTGTAAGGCAGGCTTTTTATTTCCTCGATCACTTTTTTTTGGCTTATTTTACCATTTTTATAGTCTTTTAGCAGATTTTCAACGTATTTCATTCAAACTACCTGTTTTATACCCGTTTAAGTCAAGGCAAATATAGCTGTAGCCCTGTTTTTTAAGTTCAGAATCAACTTTTTCCCTGTGGCTGGAAATAAATTTTTCCAGATCGTTTTGATTTAATTCTATTCTGGCTATTTTATCATGATGCCTGATTCTAAATCCATCATACCCCATTTTTCTGATAAAATCCTCTGCCTTCTCTATTTTTTGAAGAATTTCTCCCGTAATTGCAGTTCCATAGGGAATTCTTGAAGCAAGGCATGCTGAAGCAGGTTTATTCCAGTTTGGAAGTTCCAGAATTTTTGCCAGCTCCCTTATATCAGACTTTGTAAATCCGGTTTCCATAAACGGGCTTTTAACTCCAAGTGCTTTTACTGCTTCAAATCCCGGTCTGTAATCTTTTATATCATCGAGGTTTGAGCCCTCAAAAATATTTTTAAATCCCTGTTTTTCAGCCTGCCTGATTAATTCTTTCAGGATTACTTCCTTGCAAAACTTGCACCTGACAGGGCTGTTTAAAGTTATTTCAGAATTATCAAGCACACTTAAACTAATGAACTGATGGTTAAAACCGTATCTTTTTGCAAGATTTTCAGCTTCTTTATGCTCATATACAGGATAAAATTCAGAATTTACCGTAATAATCAATGAATTTTGCCCTGAAATTTTATGAGAAACAAAAGCCAGTAAAGTGCTGTCTATTCCTCCTGAAAAAGCAACGGCAGCTTTTTCACGTTTTTGTATAAATTGTATCAGTTCCGAAAATTTATTCCTTAAATTTTTGTCCTTTATATTTTTTAATGTTTCAAACATATTATTTTTCCTATATATTCTTCTATATTCTACAATATAAATAGAGTTCTTTATTCTGGAATTAAATATGCACATAAGCGAATTTGACTACCACCTGCCAAAAGAATTAATTGCCCAGTTCCCTTCTGACAAAAGGGATCATTCTAATTTAATGGTATTAAACAAGTCGGAAAAAACCGTTAAACATAAAAAATTCTTTGACATTACCGAATGTCTTGATGAAAATGATGTCCTTGTAATGAACAATACAAGGGTAATTCCTGCAAGGCTTATCGGAAAAAAAGAAACCGGAGCCAGTATTGAGGTTTTTTTGCTTGAAAAAAAATCTGAAAAAAACCGGGAGGTTTTAATTAAGCCGTCAAAAAGGGTTAAATCCGGTACGGAAATTAAATTTTCAGAGGAACTTACAGCCGTTGTCATTGAAAAAACCGATAACGACAAATGGCTTGTAGAATTTAAATACAGCGGGAATTTTGAAGAAATTCTGGATAAAACCGGTAATATGCCACTTCCTCCTTATATAGAAAGGTCTTTAAAGGATGAAGATATTAAAAATCTTGATTATGAGAGATACCAGACAGTCTATGCAGAAGTACCCGGTTCCGTGGCAGCCCCCACCGCCGGTCTGCACTTTACGGAAGAATTACTCGATCGGCTTGAAAACAAAGGGGTTCAGATTTGTTATGTAACTTTAAACGTTGGTCTGGGTACTTTTAAGCCTGTCAGGGCAGAAAATATTCTTGAACATAAAATGGACAGGGAATTTTATGAAATACCTGAAAACACTGCAAAAATCATAAATCAGGCTTTAAATGACGGAAAAAATATTGTGGCTGTTGGGACAACGACCACAAGAACTCTTGAATCCGCATATAAAAAATACGGAAAAATTCTTCCGGTTTCAGATTCAAGCAGTTTATTTATATATCCCGGTTTTGAATTTAACATCGTAAGCAAGCTTATAACCAATTTTCACCTGCCAAAATCCACTTTATTAATGCTGGTTTCAGCATTTGCAGGCAAGGATTATGTTTTTAACGCCTATAAAGAGGCAATAGATGAAAAATACCGTTTTTACAGTTATGGAGACTGCATGCTGGTTATGTAAAAGTTTTTACATAAAATGGTAAATGTACTGCATGATGTGTGATAATAAAAAATAATGATTTTTTTATCAATAAATTAAGGAGATAAAAATGAGAAAAAGGGGATTTAGTTTAGCTGAAACAATGATTGTACTGACAATTATGGCTGTTGTAGCTGCAATATCCATTCCGGTTGTTATATCCAGTCTTAGCAGTAATAACAAAACTCTTTATAAATCGGCTTTCAGATTAATGGAAAACGTTGTAAACGAGCTGGTTTCTGATATCTCCATATATCCCACGGGGAATATAACAATGAGTTCTTTCTGTACAAACGTTACAAACAAGGTGAACTATGTTGGAACGCCTTCCTGTAGTACTTCCACCATTGCCGGAACTCCTAATTTTATAACTACAAACGGGATGAGATGGTACGGTCTTGACAGTACAAAAAGCTTTACGAATGATGCTACCTACTGCGCTACCGGAACAAAGTGCGTTCTGCTCGAAGTTGATGTTGACGGTCAGGGAAAAGGTAAAAACGTTAACACCACCTCGGACGACGCAAGAGATATTATGCGCATAGTCCTTTATGAAACAGGCAAACTTACTGCGCCGGATACTCTTGAAGCAAATAATCTGATTAATTAAAATTAATCCTGCCGGTTTTGAGGATTTTTTGCTAAATACTATTCAGGAATTTCGATGTTTAAGTATTTTTCTTCTTCGGGAATTTTTATTTCAATACTTTCATTGTCTTTTTCTGATAAATCTTCAATAAAGGTGAGTGCAAGAATAGCGATTTCTTTTCTGCGTTCAACGGGTGAATGTCTTAAAAGCTCGAAAAAGATTCTTGTTACTTCGTCAAAATCATACCATCTGCGCCTTTGGGTTTCCGATGTGGCAAGATCAACCACATCATCGGACAACATGTCTTTATACGGGGGTTTATTGATAATTTCCTGCATTAAAAAAGTAGCTGTCTGGCGTTTTAACGATCCATGAATGTTTTCAAGCACAGTGACACACTTTTGAACAACTTTATCCTCGTCATACCATCTTTTATAATTCTGTTCCATAAAATACCCCCTGTTTTATAAGTATTCTTAAAGTATAGTACACTTTTTTTAAAAAGTGGTAAAGTATTATTTATTAATAAAGATTTAGTGAAGAAAAAATATGTATATATTTGAAATTATAGCTAAAATAATACGGGATTATAAGAGAGGCAAAAATTCTTTTCGGGAAACCGGAGCTGAAGAGGATTATGAAAAATGCGAACATGTTTATTACGCCATAGACAGCACAAAAGACTATCTCGCCTGTACTAAATGCGGAAATGTAATAAAAAATCAGCATAAAGAAAAAATAAATATTTTCAAAGTTTAAAAACCATTTTACTTGCGCAAACATAGATGACGTATGGAGGCTATCCTTACTGGCAGAGGTAATCAACGGAACAATTCCAGCATCCTTTTCCCGTCATCACGAGCGACTAACAGGAGCGTGGTGATCGCCATATCGTGGCATGTATGCTTATGTTCTTAAATGGAAGCGTTAGGCCTTGCGATCGCCACGTCGGACTTGTCCACAAATCATAATATTCTGCATAAATCCCTGCCGTCCTCCTCGCGAGGACGCACTGGATTACTTCTACTGGCGCAGGTAATCAGCAGAACAATTTTAGCTTTTCCGGTCATCCTGAACCGTAGCAGAAATTTAAGATCTTGGGAATATACAATGTGAAGGATCTTGCTAATGGTGATTTTATATTTTATTCTGACAAGATTAATAATCAAATGAGTTTATCAAACAAATCTTCCCATTCAGGATTAAATGCAGAAATTAATTTTTTTTTTTAATTCTTGTCCAGCCTTTAATTTGCTTTTCTCTGGTTATAGCGTCTATCGGATTATCAAATATTTCATAATAAACAAGCTTGTTAACTTTATATTTATGGGTATAACAATTATTACTTATACTTTTATGCTCATATAATCGTCTTGCTAAATTATTGGTTATTCCAGTATAAATAGAAGTTTCAGAATAATTTGTTGTCATGTACACAAAAAACTGTTTATCCATATTGAGATTTTACTATATAAATTACAAAAATATTCATTTGGTTGCAGGCTTGTAAGATCCTTGCCTGAGTTCCGGATGAGTTTACGAATCCTGGAAATCAGGATGCCCTCGGGTACACATAGTTATTATTCCATATAATAAGTTTACTATTAACGGTTCAGGATGACCTTGAGGGTGTTTGTGGTGTCTGCAATACTGTTGCAAACGTTATTACTGGCGAAGATAATCAGCAGAACAGTTTGTACCAGCAGTATCTGGGTATAATGTTACATTGCAACTATTACTTGTAGGACTTTTATAATATACATCACCCTGTGTTCCAACAGGTATTATATTCCCATTCCTTAAAACAAAAATATCAAATATATCTTTACCTATTTTATTTGGACCTTTAAATCCATTAACATCAATAATAATCTGACCACAATTATCATTGTTTGGGGTAAATGTACTATTGCAATTAATGGCATTTAATACAAATGCTAAAAGATTACCATTATTCAAAATAACTCTGGAATAATTAGCATAATCACTTGTATGAGCTTTGCCTGATAATTTATAATAACTACCATAAGCAGTCCAGCAGCCATTTGTTCCTAATGCAGTTCCCGCATCACACTTTTGAGTGTAATTTAAGTATGTCAGTAATTTATTCCTAAAATCATCATGCCCTGCAGCACCAGAACCGGTGAATACATCTCTAAAATCCCCGTATTGATCAATAGAATATCTTTTAACAGCCTGAGAGATGTCAGCGAAGGATTTCTTCCAAGCGGTTCTGTTCATGGAATCCTCGAAATCCTGCACCAGCGGGCTAATAACAAATGCAGCGATCACGCCTATTATTCCCAGAGCTATTAAAATCTCTGCGAGGGTGAATCCTGTTTTAGTTTTTGTTTTCATATTATCGACTTTACCGGTTACATTAATATTTCTTTTTTATACTAACATTTTTAAAACGGTTTGGGAATATATTTAAATTTTAAAGATCAAAGCATATCCCTTATCAGGCAATGTCGAATACAATAATTTGCCTGATATTGGATTGAGTAATTTTTATATTTAAAATTGTTTTCAGGGTAATATGGCTAGATCCTGAATATTCACGATTAATATATTTAATTCAACGTCAAAAGCTTCAGGATGACATGTCCCGTAAATAGCTTAAGACAACGATTTTAGACAACCAGCAATTCATATATTTAAGGATTGTTATATGAACAATAAATGGAAAGCTTTTTTTACAGGCGATGTGGTGATTACGAAAGAACCGCCTCGGGACTTTATTTCAAAAGATTAAACGCAGGTACTTGCGGAACATGATGTTATTTCATGTAATTTTGAAGCTCCTGTTTATGTTCCGTCTGCCAGGGCTATTCCAAAAGCCTTTAGTCCTGCAATTTGCCAGCATCCGAAGGCAGCAAACCGGCTGCAGGAAATGTGGTTTAACGTAATAAACCTGGGCAATAATCATATGTATGACTATGGCCAGGAAGCCCTGGAAGCAACCCTGAACGCTTTTTCAAGACAAATCACAGTGGGGGCGGGACCGGATTTTGATTCTGCTTATAAATTAAAAACCATCAATATTAAAGGGGTTGAGGTTGGCTTTTTGTCTTTTTGCGAAGCTGAATTCGGGGCTTTAACAGACGAAAATACAAAAAACGGGGGATATGCATGGATAAATCATCCTTCAGTCAACGACCGCATAAAAAATGCCAGAGAATTAGTTGATGTGCTTTTTATTCAGGCACATGCCGGACCCGAAAAAACCGATCTGCCCCTGCCTGAATGGCGGCAAAGATATCGGGAATTTATAGATTCAGGAGCTGATGCGGTTATCGGACATCATCCACATGTTCCTCAGGGATGGGAATTTTACAGGGGAAAGCCGATTTTTTACAGCCTTGGCAATTTTTACTTTGACGTAGAAATAAACCATCCGCTCTGGAATCGGGGTTATGCTGTATCCCTGTCTTTCTCGGGTTCTAAATTTGAGGAAGTTGAAGTAATTCCCGTTGAAAAAACTTCTTCCGGTGTTGATATCTGTAAAAATCAGTTTTTCGCCAAACATCTGGATTATCTGCGAGAAATTCTTGATGATGAAGTGTATATGGATCTTGTAAACCGGCAGGCAGTTCAGCTCTGGGAAAATCGTTATTATAATTTTTATTTGCAGGCGCTGTACCCTTTTCCCGATAGGGGTTTATGGAAAATAGCAAAAAAAGTTGTCTGGAAATTACTGAAAAAGAACGATTTTATAGACAGGCTTTCGCTTTTACATAATATCCGTATAGAATCTCATCGTTTTGGAACGGAAAGAGCCCTTTCTATCCTGGAAGAAAAGAATTTTCGGAAGAAAGAACGGCCTTTATCTTTGTTAAAATCTTATCCGCAGTAATACCCCGCATACATATATGGTCTTCGCATTCATGTTTTCCGCATGCCAGGCAATCCTGCGATAAAAACACAATATTATTTCTGTCCTGCTGATAAGGAGAATATCTTACAGGATCGGAAGGTCCAAAAATTGATATAACAGGGACTTTTTGTGAAACCGCAATATGCATGGGACCTGAATCACCACTCACAACGACCGAACATTTTTTCATCATACAGGCAAGTTCGGTTAAAGTGATTTTGCCTGTAAATACAGCAAGATTTGGATGGTTTTTTTCTTCCATTATTTTTGTTATTTCCTGAACGTCAGAAATATCAACGGTTCCCCCAAAGAAAGCCACTCCATAACCTTCTTTTAACAAACTATCAGCTAAGCTTGCGAATCCTTCCCTTGTCCATCTTTTGGTTTTCCAGCTTCCGCCTGTGTTTATTCCTATTACCTGAAGGGGTTTTGAAGGAAAAGCTTCCTGCCATTTTTTGTTGACCTGAATTTCGGTTTCCCTGTCCGTATACATTTCAAGTCCCTGATTGTCAAAATCAGTTATATTTATGGCTTTTAAAACCTCAAGATAAGCGTCTGTCTGGTGAATATCCCTGCGATTTTTCAGCAAATCATTAAAAAATATCCCGAAAAATTTGGCAGAAAAGCCCGTTAATCTTTTTGCTCCACTAAAAGCAGCTATAACAGAAGCCCTCTCGTTTGGATGAAGATTGATAACAAGGTCAAACTTACGTTTGCGAATATCATTGATTAATTTTAAATAGTTAAAAAGTTTATTATGCTCGCCCTTTTTATCTATGGCTATAATTTCGGAAAGGTTGGGATTATATTTGACAACATCAGCGTTTTTGGAATCAACAAGCATTGTAATATCCGCTTTTGCAAAATTATTGCGCAAAGTACGCAAAAGCGGCGTGGTAAATAAAAGATCGCCAATATACATAAGGTTGATAACAAGAATGTTTTTATACATATTATTCCTCTGTGAACAAGAATTAAAAGGACTTGCGATGAACAAGACCCGTAACTCATTTATGTTAAATTATATCATGACAGAATGTTTATAGTATTTATTGGCGTTCCAGTCTCGGTAAAACATGTTCCAGCAGCAAAGCTGCCTGCAAAACAAAGTTTTGCTTAAATAAACTACCATAGTTCTCTGATAAGATTCTTCACATTGTGTACAACCAAAACCTTTAGAAAACCGTCATGGTTCAGAATGACGAAACTGAGCAATAAACCCTTTTATCGAGCAACAAATACAGAAATAAAGATAATTTTAAGCTTGGCTAAAAGTCTTTTTATAACAAAATTGTCTATAATTGCTTTTTTACAAGTGTTTTGGGATTTTCTGCATAATTTTTATTAAGAAATATTACAACAAGTTTTTTGTTGATATAACTGGATTTTAGACCAAAAGATAAAAACAGGGGGGCAATTTTTTTGTTCGTATATACTTTATATATATAAGAGAGATAACAAACGGTTAAGCGAACATATTAGAGAGAAAAAGAGAAGAGAGCCCTTAAGAACCCAAAACCTGCATAAAATAACAAAATCTAACCTAATCTAAATAACTTGCTGACATAATTTTTTAGCCTGTTCCACAAGAGCAGGCTCTTTTATTTGGAATAAATTAAAGAGTTTGTGGAGAGCAAGACTCTTCAACTCCCTCTTCATATTCTATATCTTTTTCAAGTTGCCTGATATTAATATGGTCTTTCCATATAAAATACAATCCGGCTATTAAAATCAAAATAATGTTTGAAAACTGGTTTAATATGGAAACGGCAAGGGCAGTTTCCTTTGCAACCCCGAAAACGCTTAAGGCAAGTATATAACCATATTGATAAGGGCCTACAGAAGCAGGACCCGACGGAATCATAGTACTTAATACAATTACTCCGAGTACAAACAGGGAAGATACAAGCGGAATATGAATTCCGAAACTTGAAATAACCAGAAACATAACCAAAGCTTCCAATACCCAGATTATTAACGTAATAAAAAAAGCGCTGAACAAGAGGCTGAAAGAATGAAATACCTTAAGGCCGGAAACAAAAGAACTGAAAAAAGAACTTGTTTTGTTAAAAATCTTGTTCAAACCTGTTTTTAAAGACAAGGGAAGATTATTGAAGCATTTTTGCATAATTTTAATCAAAAAATTATCATTAAATTTGTCTGATTTTTCAAATTTTGCAAAACATAAAAGGGTAATAAACCCGCCAACAAATACAAAACAGCCGGCATATGCAAGATTATACAGCCATGGCTTTGAATAAAACAAAAGTATCATTAACGAAAGTATTGAAACCAGAATAATTCCGTCAAAAATTCTTTCAAGGACAATTGAGGCAAAAACTTTTATCCGGCTGATATTTTCTTTTTTTCCAAACAAATGCGCCCTGTAAAAATCCCCCATTCTGGCAGGCAAAAGACAATTTGCCGAATAGCCTATAAACAGGGTACTTATTAAAGTACTTATTTCAAAACGCCGATTATCGGATAAAAGAGTGCGCCATCTGTAAGCCCTTAATAAAAAAGCAAGGTAATAAACAGGTATTACCCAGACAAGATAATTAAAATTAATATTCTCAAATGCCTGAAGCGTCTTTACTACATTCACCTGGCGAAAAATTAAAACAATAAAAATTATACTTATTAACAACCCAAAAGTTTTTTTGTTAAATACTTTCAATATTCGACTCATACCCCATATTTTTCCTGTATTTATTCAAAATTTAATATTCATTCTATATTATTACCCACATTTTCTATTTACAAGATCAAAATAGCCTTTTATATTTTCAAAGAGTTAATTTAATCAAGCCAGATTTAAAGAGAGGATAAATATGAAGTTTTCAAAACTATATCTTGGGATGTCTCGCTTTTTGCTGAGATCATACACCAAACTGGTAAAAATCAGCGGATTATACTATTTTATTGACAAAAATGACTTGTTATTTGATGTATATATAATCCCGCACCGCATTCACTACACAATAAAAAGAATTGTTCAGTACAATTATCCTGTAAGTTATGTCTGGGACATATTATCCGGAAGATATGAAAAATACAGAAAAGGTTCCTGCTCGAATTGCGGAGAATGTTGCAGGGAATGTACAAGCCTGATTGAGGAAAACGGGAAAAAATTATGCAAAATATACAAAAGAAGGGACTGGTGCGACATTTATTTTCCTGTTTCCCCCCAGCAGCAAAAATATTTGTCTGAAAAATGGAATCTCAACTGCGGTTACTATTTTGAAATGCCTCAAACAGAAGAAAACAAAAGATTTAGATGGGCAACAGTAAACAGAATTTTTAACTTTTTCTGGGGTTGTTAAAAAATATTAATATTTTAAAATTATTTTAATATTTAGGGCAATTTTTTACATGTTTTTACTTATATAAAGAAGTTAAGATAATAACTTTATACAGGATAAAGCATGAGTACTCAAATTAATACAATAACGCCGACATTTCCAAATAATATAAACCCTGCTTCGGGGAATATTATTACATCTTCTCCTGTAAATAAAATGGTTTCTCCCGGATTGCTTAATCCTCCGACTATTACACCAAATCCCATTGCCAAAATTCTTAATCAGGATATTTTAGAAAAAAACAGGTCAAAAGAACCTTCTTCAGGAATTATAGAAAAATATTCGGGAAAAATTTTATTACCGATAGCAATTCTTGCAGCGGCAGGATATTTTTTGCTCGGACTTAAACAAAAACCCATAACCACCCTTAAAGAACTGGAAAATTATATAGCAAAACAAGTCCAAAACGATACAAATGGCTTTTTATCCATGATAAAAATTCCTCCAAAAACCGTGGATATTAAATTCCATCCCGAAAAATACTATGCGGAACTGGAAAAACAGTATAATATTAACCTTGAAGAGCTAAGAAAAACAAAACCGTTTGATCTGGAAGAAATAAAAGAAATTGTTGAAAAAGCAAAAGACACTGTCGGCAAGAAAAATGATGTGGAATTAACTTTGCATTATATAACAAACCTTGCAAACAGGGTTGTTAGCGACATTGAACAAGTACCATTCATTAGAATTCATTTAAACAAACTTGATGAATTTACTGAAGAACTTGCCAAAGAAGAAATTTCAAACCTGAGACAAGTCTATACTTTAAGAAACGAGAAAAAATACCTCGAAAATCCAAACTTCTTAAAAGAAATTCAGCGAATTGAGCTTGTTTTTAAAAATCCTTTCGAATGTAAATTGCCAAAAGAAGTTAAAAAGAATAACGGAATAATCTTTGAAATCGTGAGCCCGAACCTGATAGATAATAAAACAATAAAAACTTCTTTTTGGTCAAGATTATTTAACTGCTTTAACGGGAATTAAAAATTTTTATGTTTTCAGGTATAAACATAAAAATAACGGGGCTGGAAGACATATTTAAGGTTAAAATTCTTTCTATGATGGAATAATTATTTTCCATTCACAGGCAAATGGAATGAATAAGAAAATTTAAGCTTTTTGATTAAATTAAAACTTTACTTTTCATTGAGTTGTGGTATAATTATATTAACTAAAGATCAATATTTACAAGTATCATGATAGTATAAAAGTTTCATGTCATAATGCTTGTATGTTTAATTCACATCATAAAATTAAAAAACCTTATGAAAATAATGTTTATACTGTTGTTATTTTTTATAACTTAAGTATAACGTGTTTTCATGTCTTTGTAGAAAACCTGTAGAAAACTTGTAGAAAACCTGTAGAAACCTGTAGAAAACTTTTGTAGAAAAAATACCCCCTGTAGAAAATCCTGTTATTTTTGAACAATTTATAGACAGGTTTTACACAGGGATTTTTAATGTTATAACTATATTCAGAATAGTTTTCTACAGAAAAAAGGCTGCTCTACTACTACTATATTAATAAATAATTATCTTTATATTAAAAAGTAATAAATATAAAGAATATAAAAAGGGAGGATTTATGCAATTTACGGTTCAAAAAGAGAATTTATATACTGGATTAAATACAACAATCAGGGCTATTGCAGTAAAAAATATCAGGCCTGTATTATCAAATGTTTTAATTGAAACAATTGACGAAAACTTTATTAAAATAAGCGCTACTGATCTGGATCTGTCTATTATAATTAATATACCGGCTTTAATTGTTATTCCGGGAAGTATCACCCTGCCTGCAAGAAAACTTATTGAAATAGTTTCAAAATTACCTGATAAACCTGTGAATTTTACTTTAAACACAGAAAATAACATTGTTAATATTACCTGTGAAAAATCAAAATTTGATTTACTTGGTATTCCGGCAGGTGAATTTCCTCCTATATTACAGCTGGAATCAAATGAATCAGTTGATATTGAAATAGAACCTCTTTTAAAAGCAATAAAACAGACAGCTTTTACTTCTGCAAATTATGACAGTAATAATGTTTTAAGCGGAGTATTCTGTCTTATAAAAGATAATTCTCTTGAAATGGTAGCAACAGACGGAAACAGGCTTTCTAAATCTGTTAAAACAATAACAAATAAAGAAAATAAAGAATATTCCATTATTATTCCATCCAGGACTCTTGTTGAGTTTACAAGGGTTTTATCAGGTGTAAATAATGATACAGTTTCCGTAACTGTGCAAAATAATCAAATATCGTTTAATTTACAGGACAGGCAGCTTATATCAAGATTACTGGACGGACAATACCCTAAATATAACCAGTTAATACCTTCCAATTATGAAGTTTTAGCTAAAATAGATAAAACCCAGCTTATTTCGTCATTAGAAAGAACATCCACCATGGTTAACGAAAGAACAAGCATAGTTAAGTTAATATTTACCGGTAATAATTTACAGTTAATGGCAGAAACTCCTGACCTTGGTGATTCTTCAGATCAAATAGATATTGAATATCAGGGCGATGAGTTAAAAATAGCTTTTAACTATAAATATATTCTTGATGTGCTTAATGTTTTAGATTCTGACAATATTAAAATCGAATTAAGCGGGTCTCTTTCTGCCACACTTATAAAGCCTGACAGTGAAGAAGATTATTTATACCTGATTATGCCTGTTCAAATCAGATAAGTTTTATAAAAATGTTTATACATAAGCTTGAATTAGTAAATTTTAGAAATTACGAACATTGTAAAATTGAATTTCAGACTAATAAAACGATTTTGGTCGGAAAAAATGCGCAGGGAAAAACAAATTTAATTGAATCCATTTATTATCTTGCGGTTTTGTCTTCTTACAGAGCTTCAGGAGATTCTGAATTAATTAAAAAAGGTGAATCTTCAGCCGTAATAAAAGCTATGGTCGAAAAATCGTTTACAAACGTTAATCTTGATATTATTATAAATCCCCCAAAACACAAGCTTTTAAAGGTTAACAGTATTAAAAAATCCGGTTATTCACAATTTTTAGGTAACCTTATTGTTGTAAATTTTAGTATATCAGACCTGCTGCTCTTAAGGGGAAGCCCTTCCGACAGGAGAAAATGGATTGATGATTCCATAAGCCAGCTTTATCCCGCTTATATAGACAGATTACATAAATATAACAAAATCAGGGTTCAAAGAAATAATCTGCTTAAAGAATTCAAGGGAAATATAAACCTTACCCAATCTCAAAAAGACAGTCTTTTTGTCTGGAATGAGCAGATTATAAAATCAGGAAGTAATTTAATACACCTGAGAATGAAGTATTTAAAGGAAATACAGTCAAGAGCCTGTGAAAAACACAAATTTATTTCATTTGGCGAGGAAAATTTGCTTGTAAAATATAATTCTACTATTACCGGTGACTTTGATTGTGTTGAAGATGAAATAATGCCTCCTGAAAAAATAGCGGAACTATACAGTATTAATATTTCTCAAAAACAGGCGGAGGAAATAATTAGAAGCCAGACTGTTACAGGACCTCACAGGGATGATATTTTATTTTTTATAAACGGTATAAATGCCAAAAACTTTGCATCACAGGGACAGCAAAGAACAATTGTCCTTGCCCTTAAACTGGCGGAACTTGACTTTATAAAAAGCATTACAGATGAAAATCCTGTTTTACTGCTTGATGACGTACTTGCAGAATTAGACCAGTCAAGACAAAACTATCTTCTTGACTCTATAGGTGAAAATATTCAGACTATTATTACTACCGTTGATATTTCAAACTTTCCTCCCGAATATCTGGAAGGTGTTACAATTTATAATGTTGAATCAGGTAAAATTAAAGGAATCTGATTTTGAAGAAATTTTATAAAGGTGATTTTGAAAGTTTAAGTTCGGTACTGGATAAAGTCATAAAAAAATTAGGTATAGACAGGGGATTAAAAGAAATTACCCTTATAAACTTATGGAGTGAAGCAGTTCCGTATAAATTCAGAAATAATTCAAAAGCTGTATCTGTCGTAAATAAAGGGACTTATGACGCTTTACTTGTTGCGGTGTCTTCTTCTGCCGTTTCACAGGAACTTTTTTTACAAAAAAAAGAAATATTGAAAAATTTATCAATAATATCTCTTTCTCTTGAATTTAAAATAAAAGATTTGATTTTAAGCACAAAATTATGGCAGGAAGTGCAGGAAATACCTGTTTTAAAACAAAAACAGGAAGTTACCCATATTTTTATAAAAAACCCGACAGAGGCTGACTTATATAATATTTCGGTTCCTGAAAAAATTGTTGATTTTATTAAAGAATCCATAAAAACTCAAAACTATAACTCGGATGAGTTAAAAAATAATATGCTGGATATGATAATTAAAGATATAAAAACCCAGATATGGCGTAAAAACAATGGTTTTCCTGTTTGTCCCCAGTGCGGGATACCTATAAATTATTACAACGAAAATAAAAAAATACTCTGCCCTTCCTGTAAATATATTTCAGATAATCTTTAAATTAATTTAATAATTATTAATTACCCGGAATTACCTTTTTAAAGGTATTTCCAGAATTTATTACAAAAATTTTTGTAAATAAATGTAAAAAAATATACTTTTTTTGAAATATATACTTATATATATACTTTATATATATAAGTAATAAAAAACTGTAAAATAACGACGAAATTTTATAAGTATTTTAGACATATTGTTTAATAAAACGGAAAGAGAAACAAAAGGAGATTATTATGTCAGCTATTTCAAGTATTTCAAATTTTGGTAAAAAACCAATTATTATTGAACCTGGTAAAGATAGAGATTATGATCCAGGATATAAATTTCCTGAACCTCCCATGTTCCCTCCGAAACCTCCTGTTGGTAAAAAACCTTCCTTAATAAGAATAGGCGATAAGAATTTATTTCTGAACCCTCCTGTCAGGGATAAGGAATTACATATACCTCCATATACATTAGATAAAGCACAATTTAATCTTTTAGGATAGTATAAAAAAATAATAAAAAATCCTCCCTAATGACGGTTTGTCTAAAGGGAGGATTTTTTTATTATTTATATTAAATTTTATTTATCCGAGTGTACCGTAAACCTCTCCATTTAAGGGGGAAGGATATTGGGTATATTGACCGCAGGTCAATAATTTGTTAAACTGGCAATATATTTGCAAGAGGCTCTATGATGGCCTTATCAGCCTACATACAAGCTAAACATAAAAACCGGTACGTCAAAAGCTAATAAGCAGCCTGCTTCATAGTTTAACTACCTTGTAAATATATAAAATATTTGAGATTATAAACAAACCGTATCCGGAAGCATAATAAATATAACCCGGTAAATGAGGTATAACCATGCCAAAACGTAAAATTACTAAAATAATGAAAGAACTGCTCCAAAGGATAAAACAACAGTATCCTGATTTAAAAGGTTTATATTTATACGGTTCACAGGTAAAAGGAACATCAAATAAAGATAGTGATATAGATGTGGTAGCTTTATTTCCTACTGAGCCGGATTATGACAAGGAATTAGAAATCGGTGGTATAATTAGCGAATTGATGTATAAATATGATGTTTATATTGATCTACACGAATACACACCGGAAACATTGAAACGTAATCCATATTATTACAATGAAGTAGCTAATAAAGGCATTTATTATGAAGCAGCATAAAGGGATTATGGTTAAAGTAGCCATAGAAAAAGCTGAGGATGCACTAAAATCAAGCAATGAAAATATTGATATTAATCTTTACACTTCCCAAAATAGAGCTTATTATGCTGTTTTCTATATTGTAATGGCTCTGGCTTATCTCGATGATTTTGTGACAAAAAGTCATCATAAGCTTATGGGACAGTTTAATAAAAGATATATCTATGAACAAAAGGTTTTTGACAAGTATTTAATTGAAATTTATACAAATCTAATAAAAAAGAGAGAATCAGCCGATTATGATTTTACTTACAAATTAACCAAAGACAAGGTTTTAAAAGATATAGAATCTGCAAAAACCTTTATTAATTCTGTTAAACCTTATGTATTGAAAAAGCTGGGCAAAGAAGCTGATTAATATAAAGCTCTAAAAAAAGCTGTTTATTTACACTAATTCTTTAATCATCTTCATAATCAGGTTCGTTTTCGTGGTAAATTCCGCCTCCGCAGATAATTTCCAGAACTTTTAAAAGAAATTCCTTTGAGGCATCTATCTGGTTTATATAAAATTCTTTATTTCCCAGATGCTTTATTTTTAAAATAGCCTGAGAAGTTGTGTCAGCCGGGACATATAATGATGCAATTTCACATCTCAGTATATCAGGGTATTCCTGATCCTGAATATCAAGGGCAGCATCCTGAAAATCACCGTTAAGTGCTAAAATCCTGCCGGTAAAAAGAGGGGTTTCGTCTTCCCGGTAAAGGGCTAGGGGTTTTGTATTTCCTCTTGTTGTGAAGCTGATACTGTGCCAGAGTATATTTATAATGCCAACAGACCTGTCAGCGTCTATTTCGCAAAAAATCCTGGATGAAGATACCCCTCTTGATGAAAAAGATTCTCTCAATGATTCTGTAACTTCTTCCATATCAAGCAAAATCCTGTTGAACATGCGGGTAGTATTTAAACTTGCCTCATTATGCTCTTTAAACTGTTTGTACATATGGCTTGCAATTATATTTACCCTTTCCTGTACAATACCTGTTTTTTTATTTTTATTATCTATATTATTTTTTGTATTAATAATATTTTTCTGTCCGGTCAAATTTTTCTCCTTTTAAAATTATCTTTATTTCATATTTTACCCCCTTTTGATCAAAAGTATAAAAATGTAAATATTTATACATCAAACAGGTAATTTTTTTTATTTTTGGTTTTTATAATATAAATGGTTTACGAAGAATTTTTTTAAGAAACGGGTTTTATGCTGGAAATAAATGCTTTAAATTATAAACAGCCGGTTTTTGGTTCGGTTGCCGGTACTGCTCCTGATACAGAAATTCAAGCTGTTAATCAGGATACTGAACCAATTAAACAGACTGAAGATACTTTTAACGGAAAAACTGTTGAAAATAACGAAAAGTTAACCCATCGTGATATTGTAAGCTCGTTTTTATATGGCGGAGTTAAATGTTTGTTTGATTCAACCTCTGAAATAATCAAGAAAC
>JAQVCB010000052.1:6805-17997 GCA_028689995.1 Candidatus Gastranaerophilales bacterium | reverse complement strand
ATTAGAAACAATTTCTAATATTTTTTCCACGGTATTTTCTTCTGCAAGTCTATAATGCACAGAAACAGAATATTCTTTATTTTCAATAATAATTCCATTAAATAATTCCAGTTCGTTCTTTAGAATTTTACAGATTTGTTGAATTTTAATTTTTTTAGCTTTTGATGAATAATCGCATATTTTTCCATCAATCAAAGCTTCACCGCCATGAAGACCAAAAAGAGAAATATCTTTTGAAGTGAGTCCTGATAATTTTTTTAATACACTAATATTTCTGCCTGATATAATTGCTACTTTTACAAAAGTAGCATCGGCTATTGTTTCAAGAGCAGTTTTAACTTCAGGATCAAGTTTTGCAAGATCAGGTTTATCTACAATAGGAGTTAATGTTCCATCATAATCAAACATTAATAGGACTTTATCACCATTTTTAACTTTTGGATAAATAATTTCTTTTAAAATCATAGGCTTAATTTTCTGAAAAGATTTATAAAATCTTCTAATTCTCTTATTACTATAAATTTATCTTTTACAAGCTCTTTTCCTGCTTTACCCATTTTTTGAGCTATATCAGGATTTTGAAGGAGATAAACGGTTTTTTCTGTTGCTTCTTGAATATTTGAAACAAGAAAACCATTAACTCCATCCTGTATCTGAAGTTTAATTCCACCGACTTTTCCTCCAACAACCGGTTTACCTTTCCATAAAGCTTCTGCAACTGTTAAACCAAAACCTTCTTTTAAGGATTTTTGCAGAATAACATCCGATGCATATTGAAAAGCCTTGACTGCAACATCTCCAACATTATGAAAATTTGTATATACATTTAAATCAAAGTCTTCACCTGCTCTTCTCATAACTCTGTCATAAATTATCCAACCTTCAGGATCATCGTCTGCCATACTGCCTATTAATACAAGCTGTAAGCCTTTAATACCTTTTTGTATTTGTCCAAATTTTATATTTCTATATACATCAATTACGCCTAACGGGTCTTTCCAAGGATCAAACCTTGAGATTTGAGCCATAATTGCCCTATCGGGGTCAATATTGTAACTTATCATAAGTTTATTAACTTCTTCTTCGGACATTTCGCTATTTTTGGGACTAAGAGGATCAATTGATGGTGGAATAAAAACAAGATTTTTGAAATTTGCATTTTCTTTTACAAATTCTTCAAGTGTGAAAATAACAGCGTCAAAACTTTGCATAAATGGGTAAAGAAAATCCCATGTTTGCATGTTTGGCTCAGAGGTATCTATATGGCATCTCCAAATACTGTGTTTAATTGGAGCATCCATAAAATAGTTCATACCAAGAGTCTGAGGATCATGAAAAATAACATAATCATAACTTTCAGCAATCATTTTTGCATTTTGTTTGACAGTTTCTACGTAAATTTCCTTCATTTCATCAGTAATAACCATATTGCTTCCTTGAAGCGTATTATGGAAAATTTTTGTTACTTCAAAAAATTCCGGTTTTGCTCTCATTACATGCCATTCTGTGTATATGCCCAAATCCTGCATAAGAGCAATCTGCGTTTTTAAAAGCTCGGAAACTCCTCCTCCAAATGCAGTTGCATTTAAATTAAGAACTTTTTGATTTTGCAATGGTTTTGCAAGTTCTTTTAAATTTTTTATTCTTTCTTCTCCAACAATTGGAATATAATCATCGATATTTCTTGGAAGAACTCTCACTTCTTGTAAACCATCAGCTAATTCTTTCATACTCGACTCCTTTTCTAATCCAGCTTTTCAAGAAAACTATCCAGCCATTTATAAATGTCATTTTGTTCTACATAATTTCTTAATTCCTTCATGATAGTATCTTTTTGTTCTTCCTCGGTCTTTATAACCTGTGAAATTGAATTTGATATTGAGGTTACATCATAAGGATTTATCAAATATTTATAAGGTATTTCTTCAGCAACACCTGTAAATTCGCTTAAAATTAACTGCCCGCCATTATTGATTCTTGATGCAACATATTCTTTCGCTACAAGGTTTAAACCATCTCTAAGAGCTGAAACAATAATAAAATCAGCCAGTCTGTAATACGCAACAATCTCATCAAATTTTAGATTGGAATAAATATAATGAATTGGACTCCATCCATCTCTGGAAAATTTTCCGTTTATTCTGCCTACAATTTCGTCAGTTCGTTTCTTAATTTTTATATACTCCTGAACGTTTGATCTTGAAGGAACCGCAATTTGAATAAAAGAGATTTTCTTTATATATTCAGGATTTTTATCAAGGAAATATTCCAATCCTTCAAATTTTTCTATAACTCCTTTTGTATAATCAAGCCTGTCAACACCCAATCCGATAATTTGACCTGAAAAAGTCTCTTTTAATTCAGCCAGAATTGATTCTGTTTTATCGGCCACTGCAATTTTTTGAATTTCCTGAAAATCAATACTAATTGGTAAAGCTTCAACTTTTGAAATTCGCTCATTATACAATATCTGATTGTCTTTTAGCTCAGCCTGACCTATTAAAAAGTAATTGACACATTCTAAAAAGTGCTTTTTATAGCTTTCTGTATGAAATCCAATCAGATCACAATTTATAAGACTTTCAAGAATTTCTATTCTTTTAGGGAAGATTCTATATATTTCTAAATTTGGAAATGGAATATGCAGGAAAAAACCAATTTTATTTTTTACTCCTTTTTCCCTAAGTAATTTAGGCAAAAGCATTAATTGATAATCATGAACCCAGATTCTATCTTCAGGTTCAATAATTTCAAGAATTTGATTTGCAAACTTTTGGTTTACCTGTTTATAAAAGTCCCAGTCTTTTGTATGCAACTTATATCTTGTTGGGAAATAATGAAATAAAGGCCAAATTTGTGTATTGCAAAAACCTTCATAATAATGTTTATTTTCGTTTTTGTTAAGTTTAACTTGTTTTACAGGATAGGGTAATTCTATTCCATAATCTTCAAATAGCTTTTCTCCACCGCAAACCCATATACCATCATTGCCCTTCATAACAGGATCAAGTGCAGCTACCAATCCACCCGGAGATTTCTCGATTATTACTTCGTCCCTGGGCTTTTTTACGTCATATGGAGCACGATTTGTCGCAATTATTAAACGCATAGAGATTTTTCACCTATGTTGTCAAAAAAATTATTTATAAACATTATCCCGATACATTCAAACAATCAGGACAAACAAATAATCAATTTTGTACCTTTATAATTATAATAATCATAAACTTGAGAACTAACAACTTCATTATACAATAAAAGTTGTTAGTTCTCAAGTTTATGATTGAAATCCTTGTTTATAAAATCCAAAAATCACATAAACAATTGACCTATACTAAGAGACCGCTGCATAACTATAATTTTTGTTAAAAAATTATAGTTATGCAGCGGTCTTACTAATAAAATTAAATAAGAAATAAATCAGCTTCCAGGGTTATAATAATTGCATTATAAAATTTTTTACTCTGTATTTTACGTCATCAGTTCCAACAAAAATTATTCTATCATCTTCAGCAAATGCGAAATATGGACCGGGTGAAATAAACAATTCCTTATTTCTTAAAACACCAATAATTGTTGCGCCTGTATTATGCCAAAACTTCAAATCATAAATTGTTTTATCTTTAACAATACTGTCTTTTGTAACTTCACACTCATAATGTTTTATTAATTCAATATTTTTTAATTGAGTAAAATTTTCTAATATTAAATCTATATTATTGTCTATTTCCTTATTTAATAAATTTCTCTCGTATATTAATTTTTTAATTTTTGTTCTTATAGAAAATAAATTTTCTTTAGACGAAAATTTATTCAAAAAATCAAAGGCGTTGTTTTTTGATTTTATTACAATCCCGCTGTTTGGCAAAATTTGAATGACTTCAAGATCTGCTAATAAGGTCATTGCTCTTCTTATGGTTTCAGGAGAAACATTATATTCTCCAGCAAGGGTGGATCTCCCTTTTATTTTTTGTTTTTCAACAAATTCATCTTTTGTAATTCTTTCTGCAACATCAAGTGCAATACCTATATATCTTGGATGCTGGACTTGCTCATTCAAATTTAAATATCCTTTCAACTATTAAACATAAACATTATAATCTATAATTTAACTATTCCCGACCGATTTGCAAATTTACCGATATTAATTAAAAAATAGTTTTAATCGAGTTCATCCTTAGACAATATCTCGATATTATCCCTACTATGGATAAATATTATACAGGAAATTAGCCTTTTAATGTATTTAGAACCTAACTCTTTGAGCCTTTCATTTAAAACATTCAGATTATCCGCTAAAAATTCAGATATAACAAGCTTACCTGATTGGGCAAGAGCTGTTATTATATCTAAACCGTCTTTATTAAAAAATTCTTCAATATAAATTATTTCAGGAGACTGAAAATCAATAAATTTTAATGCCTTATTGAGATCAAATCCTATTCGTTCATTTAATTCGCATTGATTAATATCCGGCAAATCATATTTAACAATAGATTCAATTGTCATAATATTTTTATTTTTTGAGTCAAGCGAAGATAAAATTGAATAAATATTAGAAGTTTTCCCGCTTAAATTTGATCCGCAGACAAGTACGATTCCAGGTTTTGTTAATCCCGCCTTTAATAAATCAAGATTATCAACATTTGTAAATATTTCATCAAACTTTTTAGGCGGTTTATAGAGTTTTATTGAAATTCTTTCACCTTTGATTGTCGGAAATGCAGAAACGCTGGCAATTATCTTTAACGGATCAACAAAGAATTTTAATTTACCAAGCTGTGGTATTTCTGAAACAGCAGGATCAAGGTTAGAAATAATTTTGAGTCTTGAACTACAAAGAGGTACAAGTAAAATAGGAATATTTCCTTTATAAAAAATTTCATGATCCTTTTTAAACTTGATGCCTATGCCATTTGGAATATGTTCAAGAAAAATTTCAGAAGCATTTTCAGTTACTGCCTGATATAAAATAGCCTGAACGATCCTTTGTGCCTGAAATTCATCATGTATTTCATCGTTAAGCTCTTCCTGCCAGTCAAATTCATCGCTGACCGTCAAACCAAAATCATTTATTTCGGCTTCTTCATTGTCATAATTATTATCTATTGCTTCAAGTATGCTTCTTTCAGAGCAAATAACAGGTTCAAGTTTTAAATTGATTGAATCAATAAGATTATTTATGAAAAATAAGTCAAGAGGGTCTGCCATTGCTATTGTTAATACTTCTTCAATCTTAAACAAGGGAATTATTCGGTACTTTTTCGCATCATTTCTTAAAATATACTGCAAACACTTTTTATCAAGAGTATAGTCATCCAGATTTACATACGGTATATGCAGTTTAGCTTCAATAAAACTTAAAAGACAATCTTCTGAAATAAGATTCATTTGTATCAGAATTTGAGCAAGGTTTACACTCATTGTTTCAGCAGTTTCTTCCGCTTTTGACAGATCATCGTAGTTTATTAGACCATCTCTTACAAGGTCATATTTTAACTTTTCTATAGTTTTATTAGTTAAAAGCTCCTGCATATTTTTACCTTACTGTAAACTCAAATACTTTTTGACCATATTAATAACATTATCAAGATCAAATGGCTTTGTTATATATTCATCAGCACCAGTATCCTGTCCTATAACCTTATCTTCTTCCTGAGATCTTGCGGTAACCATTAAAATTGGAATATCTTTATATTTTTTGTCAAATTTTAACAGTCTTGAAACTTTATAGCCATTGATTTTTGGTAACATAACATCCAGTATTATAAGGTCGGGCTTTTCATTTTTTGCCTTGTTAAGTGCTTCTTCTCCGTCATGTGCCGTCAAGCAGGTTATACCTTCCGCTTCAAGCATAAAACGGAGTGTTTCTACAATATCCTGCTCATCATCAACTATAAGAACTGTTTTATTATCTGACATAAATTACCTCTTAGTTTAAATATTATCTTTTAATCGTTTTATTAAAGGTGACTGCTGATTTTTCTGCATATTCAATTAATTCATCACTTGTTATTGCATCTTCCGGGTAAACAGATATCCCTATCTGCAAGTCTTTGAGCGTATGTTCATTCTTTAAAATCTGATCTTTAAGATGAACTATTAATTTTTCTGCATCTGCTTTATATGCATTCGGCAGTATTATCTGTATTTTACTTTCCTGAACAAAAAATTTACATCTGTCAAATTTTTCCATTGTATTTATTTTTCCAGAGGAAATATCTTTTATTATTGAGTTGGAACCTGTTTCTTTAAGGGAAATTAAAGCAAGACCAGAATGATTATACTTTGAATGTTGTAATTCATTATCAAGCTCAAGTATAAAGGTATTATAATGCATCATAACCGGAAGGATAAAAGAAAATTTGCTTCCTTTTTTAAATTCGCTTTCAAGCCATATTTCTCCCCTGTGAGCCTCTATGAGCTGTTTTGCAATAGGAAGACCGAGTCCTGTTCCCCCAACTTCTCTGCTTAAAGAACTTTCAATCTGCTGGAATTTATCAAAAACCTTTGGAATATCAGAATCTTCAATACCTATACCTGTATCCTCAATACTGATTTTCACATAATCGCCTTTCAAAGGAGGTTTTTTACCTAAAAATGTATCAAAAATTTGTGTATTAATTGAACTGGCATTTATTTTTTGGGCAGATATCGTTATTTCGCCATTTTCAGGGGTAAATTTTACTGCGTTAGAGATAAGATTAGATAACACCTGCTCAATTCTGTTTATATCAACATAGATTTGCGGAAGATCCTGAGCTATTTTCATTGTTACTATTATATTTTTCTTTTCTGCAAGATTTTCAAAAGTTGATTTTACAAATTCAATAGGTTCTGCAATATTAAGAGGCTCAAACCTGAAATCCATTTTGCCGGCCTCAATCTTTGAAAGATCAAGTAAATCATTGATAATACCTGACAATCTGTCTACATTTCTCTTTGCTATATTTAAAAAATTATCCTGAATCTTTGTAATATCACCAGTTTTGCCAGAAAGCATAATATCAAGAGAATTTTTTATTGAAGTTAAAGGCGTTCTAAGCTCATGAGAAACGATTGAAATAAATTCTGATTTTAATTTTTCCAGTTTTTCCAGTTTTATGTTGGTCTTTTTAATCTCTTCATAAAGAAGAGCGCTTTCCAATGGCAAAGAAACCTGTTTAACAACCGTCTGAAAACAGGTTGAATCTTCACCGGAAAAGTCGCTTTCTCTCAATATTTCTACCGTTCCAAAGAACTTATCAGATGTACTTATTGGAGAAAACAGGGTATCAAAATTTAACATTCCCAGATCAAATTTACCGCTTTCTTCTTTATAATGCTTTTTAACCTTAATATTGTTTATTGAAAGTTCAAACGGCAATTTTTTATCTTCAAAAAGGCTTTTGTAACCAACCATAGCTCTTAATTTTAATGCCTGCTCCAGTCTGTCCGATACTGGATATGCTGAATTTATTATTAATGTTGCATCTTCAGGATCATTAGTAACTAAGGCAATGCAAAGAGAAAAGTTCAAGCTCTTTTCAAGTCCGGTATTCATAATATCAATAAGTTTTGTTTTATCAAGAGTACCTGCAAGCTGTGAACTTGTATTATAAAGTACGTTTAGCTGATACAAACTTTTTGCAAGTTCGCTATTATTTGTATATAAAATATCAAGAAGCTTTTTGATCCTTAAATGCGCATTAACTGTAGCGATCAGAATGTTATCACTGAAAGGCATTGTAATATAGCCGTCTGCTCCAACAAGAACATCTTCTGATGAAGATTCATTTGATATAAGCAATATTATCTGTATATCATTTGCCTGATTCTGAAGTTTTAGCTTTTTACAGATTGAAGAAACATTGATATTACTGCAAGTTGAATCTATTAATGCAATATCGGGCAAAAATTCTTCTGTTATTAAGAGAGCTTCTTCTTCATTAAATGCATATTTAGATTCATAGCCCACTTCATTAAGTAAATTAGCTATGCTCTGATCTGTATTTACTTTTTCACAAATGATTAAAATCTTTGACATTACAACATATAATTCCAAACTCCCAAGTTATTTATATTTTATCAGTAAAAGTGTTTAATAGTAAATTTTCGACAAAATATTCTCTAAGAACGAGTTTGGTTAAAGCCTCCAACGCCTTGCCAAGCAAACCGTTTCGGCTTTAGCCAGCACTCCCGCTTCGCACGAGCTTTTACAGTTTTTAACAAGACAGGCTCTAATAAGAGACCGCTGCATAACTATAATTTTTGTTAAAAAGTTAAAATTTGCGGTCGACCCTTGTAAAAGCGAAAGCCGTGCAGAGCGGGCTTTGCCCGGTTGTAACGGCTGTAGGCTAGATATAAAAAAAACAATATTTTTATAGTTATGCATCAGTCTTAATAAGGAAATAAGAAAAAATTCATACATATTTTAAACAATAAATAGGAATAGAAACTAAAGGCACAAAAATTATAGTTCGTGTGTAAACTTAAAGAACCCCCGCTATTTAAAAAGGCGGGGATTCTTTAAGTTTTAATTTGTCTTATATTATTTAATATAATTTAAAGCCTGATTAACAACTTGATCATCTACCGGTGAAGAGGGTTCTTGTTTTTGTTTAGGTGTAAACAATTTTTCAAGAAATCCTGGACGACTAGCTTTTTCTTCTTCTAGTGCAAGCTGTTTTTTATAATCACCGTAGTGACTTGCATTTACTGCTACAGGATTACCTTTCCATTCTGTTATTACATGTTCAATCATTTTATCTACATTCAAAAGTGCTTCATCCTGAGCATTCATTGCTTTAAGCGGTGCAAGATGTTCTCTTGTATTTGGTGTAATTCCATGAACAAGATTTTCCATTATTTTTACGCCTACTTTTTTTATTTCTTGCTGAGGTGCACCTAATTTAAGTTTAAGAGGCTCAAGTTTTTGGTTAAGTGAGAATGCAGTGAATACACCCTTACCATCAGGAGTGCTTCCTCCTGCCTTTTGAATATGATCTTCAGGAACTAAGTTAAAAATACCGACAGTTTTTTTGTTTATACGTGCAACAATATGGTGGCCAAGCTGTGAATCTCCAAGATTAGGAGCTATGACAATTTTAGCTAATTGATCCACTCCGGTACTTTTAACAAGTTGATCCAATCCTTCTATGCCGGCGTCTTTTAATTTTTGTTGATATTCTTTTTGGCAATCTCCCATAGTTTTAAGAAAATCATCAACATTGTATTTTTTTCCGGTAAACATACTTGCTAAGCGTTTTAAAGCAGGTGCATTACTTTGTTTGTCATCTAAAATTGTCTTTAGATGTTTTTGCATATCTTTTCTTCTAAGCATGAATTGTAGGTAAGTAGTAGGAACATCTGCTTTAGCTGCTTCATCAAGCGGATTTAATGTTTGTGTTAATTCTTTTATTCTATTTCCAAGTAATTCAACATTGCGATATCTATTTATTTCTACAGCACTTACAAGCGCACTTTTAAGTTTGTCTGCTGTAGCAGCAGGCGTTTGTGAAATTTTAATAAGATTTTTTGTTGAAGAGTTAAACAAACGTCTGATACCTGGCAATTGTGCAAAATAAACTTTTGCTCTTGCTGCTGTAGCCGGCATTTGTTCAACTACTTGTGGTAAGCCTTTAAAACTTACAGACGGCTGAGCTTGTGTGCTTGATAAAACTTGTGTCTGTTGGGGAAGCGTCATTGCATTTCTTTTTTGAGCTTTAGCTATTTGGGGCATTGTATTAATAGAATTAAAAGATGTATTAATACGCATTTGAAGTCCTCCTTAGTTTAATATGTTTATATTAGTAATTTACAAAAAATAATGTTGAACTTATCTTAACTGTATAAAATTCCAGAAAATATAAAGTTGCTAATTTATAGATAATTTATTTACAATTTGTAATATCGGTTATAATTTATACTACTATTTTAAATTATTCAATAAATAAAATTTTTACTTAGTGAATAATTTTTTTATAAAACTAAAACCACAGCAATTCTTGGAATAGCCATGGTTTTAGCTTTGTATTATTATTAAAGTTTATTTTGTTCTGGAATATATATCTTTTTCAATCAAATCTATAATTTTAGCAATCTGCTTTTTTAAAGATTCAAGTGAGTCGTTATTTTTAATTACATAATCCCAATCTTTTACATTATCAAGCTGAGTTTCGGTTGGATCATTTTCTGAAACAAGGTGTCCTCTTTTGGCGCGTTCTTCTCTGCTTGATTCAACTCTTATGGTTATTGCACCATGTTTCTTAAATGTTTTAAGTTCATGTGCAAGCCTTAAATCTGGAATAATAAGATTTCCTTTTTCTTCCAATACCTTTTTTATCCAGAAATCAGGACTTTGCGCTCTGCCTTTATTTCCAAGTTCAATTAACTCTGCTCTATAAAGTGGCTTATTTCTTTCAATTTCACTAATAGTGATATTTCTTAGTTTTCCAAACTCTTTTTTAATTGCACCGGCAAGTGCGATTTCTTTAAAATCAGAAAAATGTTCTTTAATAATGTCTGCAACTGTATCTTTGCCGGAAAACTGTTTGCCAGAAATAATTATGATTTTTTTACTCATATATGCCACCTCTTATAGAGTTTATTAGGTATATTACATGCATCTAAGATTTTACCAACCGCAAAATTTATACAATCGTCAATTGACTGAATTTTACCGTAAAACCCGACTATAGGAGGAACTATTCCAACTCCAAGATTGGATAATTTTAACATATTTTCCAGATGAATACTACTTAAGGGAGTTTCTCTCGGTACAACAACCAGATTTTTACGTTCTTTTATTATAACATCAGCTGCCCTGGTTATTAAGCTCTCTGCAAACCCTGCTGAAACAGCAGCTAAAGTTGCCATACTGCAAGGAACAATTATCATGCCTGATACTTGATGAGATCCGCTTGCAGGATCTGCCCATAATTCATCATTTAAAAAGACTTTGAGGTTTTCACTTTTGTCAAAAAGATTTATAAAACTTAAAATATTGCTTTTTATATTATTGGAATCATGTTCCATTTCAAGATTCAGTTCCTGCTTTGCTATATAGTAAGCATTTCTGGATACAATAAGTTCGACTTTATAGTCTTCCTTGAGTAAAAATTCAAGCGTTTTTATGCCGTAAATTATACCGCTTGCAGCTGTTATAGCAAAAACTATCGGTTTTTCTTTGTCCATTTTTTCACCCGGATTTT
>JAQVCB010000052.1:0-6705 GCA_028689995.1 Candidatus Gastranaerophilales bacterium | reverse complement strand
GCAGGAGATAATTTGCCATGTACAAGTCCGACATTTAAGTCTGAAAATACTGTTTTTTGAAGCTTTTCAGCTTCTATAGTAGCTGCTTTTGCAGATAGAGTTTCAGATTCTTCAATCAATGGAAATACAATATAAGCCTGATGATCTTTTTCTATTTCTTTTCTTATTAATGTGTATGCTTTATTTCTGTCTCTTGCTCCAATCAGGGCTGTTTTGACAGGTTTTCTGCCGGGCGGAAGTTCATCAATAGTAGTCAGGTCAAGATCTCCATGTACAGTTAAAGCAAGAGTTCTGGGTATAGGAGTCGCAGTCATTGTCAGCATCTCAGGATTATTACCCTTGTTTTTAAGTTCGGATCTTTGTCTTACCCCAAATCTGTGCTGTTCATCAATAACCACAAGCCCTAGATTATTGAATTCAACGCCTTCCTGAATCAGGGCGTGAGTTCCAACTGCTACGTTTATTTGCCCGTTTTTAAGATTTTGGTTCATTTCTCTTCTGATTTTTACGCCATGTTTTCCTACAAATAAACCAACACTCAACCCCAGAGGTGTCAGCCAGGCTGTAAAATTCTTATAATGCTGTTCTGCAAGAATTTCAGTTGGCGCCATTATCGCTCCCTGATAGCCGTTTTCCACGGCTGCAAGAAGTGTCATGCCTGCAACAACAGTTTTACCGCTCCCTACATCACCCTGCAAAAGTCTTTGCATGGGTTCTGAATTTCCAAGATCGGTAAGTATTTCGTTAAAAGCTGATTTTTGTGCTCCGGTTAGTTCAAAAGGCAAAGAACTGACAAATTTATCAACAAGTCCACCATTTTTGATATTAAGTACAAGCCCGTCATTATTATTATTGTATTGTTTTCTCATCATTGCAAGACGAAGCTGTACAAGAAACAGTTCATCAAAAACGAGTCTTCTTCTTGATTTTTCAAGCAAATCTTCTGAGTCTGGAAAATGTATCTGTCTTATAGCATTGATTTTATCCATAAGACCAAGTTTTTCTTTAATATAATCCGGCTGAAAATCTGTTATCGCACTTGAATATGTTTCAATACAGTTATGAATGGCTCGCCTTAGCGTTTTCACATTTAAATTTTCAGTGAGGGAATAAACAGGTACTATTCTCCCAACATGCAGGGAATCTTTTTCTCCAAAATCTCCGCTTAAAATTTCAATCTGAGGCTTATCAATAGTTAATTTACCTGAAAAGCTGTCAAGCTTGACCATTCCTGAGAGTATAACATTTCTGCCCTGTGGATATTGAGCCTTGTATCTTTCCAGTAAAAACTTGTTTGACTTGCCATGAAACCAGCTGGCAGAAACGGTTCCTGTCCCATCACTAACATCAATGGATACTATTGTTAAATTTGAGCGATTTTTGCTTGTAAAAACTTTGGTATATTTTATAGTGCCAAAAATAGTAACTTCCTGACCTATTTTCAGCTCATTAACAGGTGTTCTGGTAGCATAATCAAGATGTTTTCTCGGATAATAATGCAGAAGATCATCTGCCGTGAAGATTCCTAATTTGTTTAATATTGCGCCAACCTTTGGCCCTACGCCCTTAACATACATTACATCTACATCTTCAGGATTTTTTAGTGCGGGATCGAATTTCTTTTTACTTTTTTCTTCTTCAAGATGAGGATTCTGAAGACATTTTACAAGATGTTTTATCGTTTTCATCCTTGTTGGCAGGTCACTTACAGCGTATAATTCAAATGCATTATGCAGATATTCCCATTTGGAATTTTTAGGTTCTGCTTTAATAAATCCCTTCAATTCGTCCAAAATAAACTGGGAAAATTTACATTTTTTCCCTGAAATATCTATATAACAATGTTTAATTTCAACTTCAACAGCTTTTTTTATAAGCTCCAGGTTGTCCATTACAGTATTTGCCATCTTATTTAATCTATAAATTTTATTATTTCGTAAATATCTATGGGCTCTGATTTGCCCCTGATTGGAACAGATTTTATTTTTATATAATCAAGGTTTTTAATTTTTTCAACTTTTTCAAATGTTGTTTGACTGATTAAAAGCTTTGTATTAAATAGTTTGTTTAATGCTTCAATTCTGCTCGCAATATTAACTGTATCACCAATAACAGTATATTCCAATCTGTCTTCTGAACCTATATTTCCAAGAAAAACCTCACCTGTGCTGATAGCTATTCCAATTTCAATAAGAGTGTTATTTTCTTCAAGCCATTTCTGCTGCAATTCCTTTACTTTTTCAAGCATTTCAATAGCACATTTAACAGCCATTATGGGATGTTCAGAATTTTCAATGGGAGCTCCAAATACAGCAAGTAAAGCATCGCCCATAAATTTATTCAGCATCCCGTTATGTTTTAGAATAATCGGAATCATTTCACTAAAATATAAATTTAATATGGCACTTACCTGCTCAGGGTCTAAGGATTCAGAAATTGAAGTAAATCCTCTTATGTCTGCAAAAAGTACCGTTACTTCTGCCCTTTTGCCGCCGAGTTTAACATCTTCAATATTATTTAAAACATTCGTCATTACATCTTTAGAAATATATTTTGCCATTATTTTTTGAATTTGACGTTTTTTACTATTTTCAAGAATATATTTATAACCATATCCGACAGTAAAAGAACAAAATATAAAAGCCAGAGGAACGGTAATATCTAGCGCAAAATTATTAGGATAAGCAATAAATGCACAGATATTGAAATATCCAACTAACAATAACAAAATAAATATTGTGCTATATAACGGTTGGAGTAATAAAATTGCTAAAAGAGTTATTACTGTTACTCCGAATAAAATTATAAAACGTATAACAGGTGACGGTTTATGAATAAAGTCATTATTTAATATATTATCTATGCATGTAGCCTGAATATCTACTCCCGAATAATTACTTCCCAATGGCGTTGACTTAATATCGTTTAGAGCGGTTGCCGTTGCCCCGATAACTACAATTTTATCTTTAAATATATCGGGTGATAATATTGGTTTTTGCCCATTTTTTATCTGTTCATAAGATTTTATGACTTTCCATGCGCTATAGCTTTTGTGAGAATAAAGTTCAGCTTTTGAAAAAGGTTTATACCATTTAATATATGTATAAGCGCCATGTGATGAATTATAAATCGGCATTTTAAATTTATCGGACTCAAGCCATTTATTGTTTAAAACAAATTTTGAATCCTTGCTAAGTTTGGAAAAAACTTCCAGACTTAGCGACGGGTAATAAGAATTTTTAAAATATATGACGGGTTCATATTTTCTGATAATTCCATCCTTGTCAGGGTATACCATAACTGATCCAAGGTTTTTTGCTGACTTTAAAAGGTCGTACAAAACATATGAAGAACCCGAATATTCGGTCTTTTTTATAAGTTTTTGAGATCTTGTATCATCAATTTTTAATGAAAACTGATTTTTTAAAAGTTTTTCAGAATTTTCATCATTTTGATTTTCATAATTATCCGCCTGTTTGCTAAAAAACACACTGAAGACAACTTTATTCAGTTTTTTAATTCTGTTAAAAAACTCGTTATCATCCTTATTATTATCTTTTGACCGTATTAATGAATCAAAAACAACTAATTGTGCTTTTCCGTCTTTTTCCAGATATTCAAAAATATCCGCATAATAAGCTCTTTTCCAGGGCCATCTGCCTATTTGGCTGATGGAATTATTGTCTATATCTACAATAACAATCTGATCCGAAGCTTTTTTATTGCTGCTTAGCCATACCAAAAAATTATAAGCACCGGGTTCAAGAAAAAACTGGCAGCTATAGTATACTGATGCAAATAACATAATACTGGCAATAAAAACCGCTAGAAAGTTTTTAACCGGCATTTCCTTATAACTCTTTGCTAACAGAGTTAGGATTTTATGAAGAACTCCATCTTTCTTATATCTCAGAAAGTCTAATTTTTTCATTTTCTAATCCTGTTTCTTTACCTTTTAAATAAAAAATTCCACCGATTAAACTTGAAATAAGGACAATTCCAAACCAGAATATACCAAACGCAAGAGCTGCCGACGATTTAATTCCAATTAGTGCTAAAAAGTATATATATGTAGCTTCTCTCGGACCTATACCATTAAAGGACACCGGAAGAAAACCTGCTAACGATGACATGGGATAAATTATAAAATAGTATAAAATAGGAATTTTAATACCTATTGCATAGCCTATAAGTACATGAATAGCAATTATTATTAAATGAAATACCAGTGACCAGCTTAAAGCCCTTACTATCAGTAAAGGATTCTGCCAGTAGATATTTATATCATTTAAAAATTTGATCATCCATTTTTTTCGTTTAAAAATACGGCATAAAACAGGAAATAAAGGTGCAAAAGCAATAATACCAAATGAGATTAATACAGTGAAAAGCTTTATCGCAAAGGGAATTTTTATAGATATCGGTAAAAACATAACTATAGCAGCAAGCCATATTAAAACAGCAACACCTGTAACTCTTTCAGCAAGAACAGAATATGCAGCTGCTGCTTTTCTGTTCTCTGAATCACCTTTTGAAAGGTAATAGCATTTTATTACATCCCCTCCAACTGTTGTCGGCAGGAATAAATTAAAAAACATTCCGGTAAAGTAATAATCAATATAGTCTTTTACACTACTTTTAAAACCGGCTGCTGTGGCAAGAAGTTTCCATTTATAGGCACATACTGTCTGCCCAAGAATATATAGTAATACTCCGGCAAGCCATATTAAATGATTTGACTTTGCTACAAAGCCTAATGTCTCTGTAACATCAGAATTACTAAAGAGGAATACAATGAATAATGCACTAATTCCAGCTTTTAAAAGTAATTTCAGGTTTTTTTTACTGATCAATTTTTTATCCTTACTGTAGGATGGGCAGTCTTGCCCATCAACGGCTGTTTAAGGCTTATTATAGTTATAAATATTTCTAACTTTATATATTGGCTTGTTTTGAGATTCATAATATGTTCTGATTTGAATTTCAGCAATAATTCCGGTGCTTATTAGCTGAATACCGGTTAATATCAATAAAACACCCAGTAAAAGCAGCGGTCTATTACTTAATTGAGTGGAAAATACCAGTTTTTCAAAAGCCAGATAGGCACTAATAATGAATCCTGCAAAGAAAGAGGCTAGTCCCATCCTTCCAAACATATGAAGCGGCCTTGTCATAAACTTTCTTAAGAAAACAACCGTCATTAAATCAAGAATAACCTTAAATGTTCTTAAAATATTATATTTGCTTTGTCCGAATTTTCTTGGATGATGGAGAACAGGCATTTCAATAATTCTTGCACCTTCTATTCCTGCAAGAGCCGGTATAAACCTGTGCATTTCTCCATACAAAGACATGTCTTTTGCTATTTCTGACCTGTATGCTTTTAATGAACAGCCGTAATCATGGAGATGAACACCTGTTAAACGGCTTATGAGTCTATTTGCTATCATTGAAGGGATTTTTCTTGAAAGAAAATCATCCTGACGATTCTTTCTCCAGCCGCTTACAACATCATACCCTTCTTCCAGCTTTGCAATTAATCTCGGTATATCAGCAGGATCGTTCTGCATGTCTCCGTCAAGAGAAATAATAATATCGCCGGAAGCGTAATCAAATCCGGCTGCCATTGCGGCAGTCTGTCCAAAATTCCTTCTGAATCTTATTCCTTTTATATTAGGGGTACTTTCAGCTATGGATTTTAGCAGTTCACAGGTTCCATCAGAAGACCCGTCATCAATAAGAATAATCTCAAATGATTTATTAAGGCCATTTAAGACATTCAGCAGGGAATTTGACAGTGTTTCAATATTTTCAACTTCATTGTATATGGGCACAATTACAGATATTTCAACTTTTTTTAAGGAAGTAACTATGTTTTCGTCTGTTGAAAGCATTACCATTATTTTCTCTCTTTCAATTTATAACAGGTAAGATAATTTACATTCGATATTAAACTGTATCTTTTTCCAGAACTAATAAGATTATATTTAACTTTTCCCGAAAGATCATCTAAAAATTTTCTTTTTGTAACAATAAATACAGGTTTTTCAGACTTTAAATAATCAGATAAAAGCTTTATATTATCACTGCTGACAAATGGGACTTTTTTGTGAGAATAGAATACAAGACTGGGCTTCGTAAGACCGTATGTTATAAGTTCGTTATTACCTGAATTATAGTTATTTGATATATTAACATATTTAATAAGGTCAATCTGTGCGGAGTTGTATACAACAGGCATTATGACTGTCGTAGCCAGAAGGATTATACCTGCCATCATTAAAACTAAAGTAAAGAAAGCTTTGATTTTTTGCTGTCTTGATATATATACCAACAGCAATACAGGAATTGTAAAAAATAACATCGGAATTGCCATACTGCCATTATTTAATCCAAATTCACGAACTGTTGGAATTAAAACTATAAATGCAAAAGTTGATGCAACGGCCATTGATAAGCACATTATAGCTGTAAACAATGATGAATACTTAATGGCTTTTTCATTTTTGTTTTCGCTAATATAGTCGTTCCATATTTTACCTGTTAATAAAGCAAATGCAGGGAATAAAGGCAGAATATAAGTTACCATTTTTGCGCTGGAAGCACTGAAGAATATTAATATTAGAAAAAACCATACAATACTGAATAAAATGACTTTCAGGCTGTTATCGGCATCTTTAAATACGGCCATATTAGTAAATTTAA
>JAQVCB010000051.1 GCA_028689995.1 Candidatus Gastranaerophilales bacterium | reverse complement strand
CTCAATACAAAAACCGCCCAATAAACAATTCTGTTATTTTAGTTACTGGCGTTTGTCAAGTTGAAAAAACAACTGTGTTATCCTTTAATCTTTTTAAAAGCCTCTTTTGCTTCTTCCCTGTCATCAAAATGTATAGTTTTATCTTTTAAAATTTGATAATCTTCATGCCCTTTACCTGCAATGACAATAACATCATTCTGATTGGAATCTTTTACAGCAAGCTCGATTGCTAATTTTCTGTCTATTTCAACACTTATTTTTTCTGAATTTAAAGATTTAATGCCTGTTAAAATATCTGTGATAACCTGCTGTGGATCTTCAGATCTTGGATTGTCAGAAGTAATAATAACTTTATCAGCTAAATCCTCTGCAATTTTACCCATCTTGGGACGCTTTGTTGCATCTCTGTCACCGCCGCAGCCAAATACACAAATTAACTTACCACCTTCAGGTACAACTTTCCTTGCGGCATTAAGTACGTTGGAAAGACCGTCAGGAGTATGAGCATAGTCTATTATTATTAAAGGTTTTCTTTCTACGACTTCAAACCTTCCTGCAACACCTTTTGTTGACTCAAGAGCTTTTATGCAAATATCAAGATCAATATTTTCGCCAATACCTATTGAAAGAGCAGCAAGTGCATTGTAAATACTAAAAAGTCCTGTCATCAAAAGATTAACTGTTCTGTTTCCAAGCGGAGTTTCACAGTCAAATTTTGAACCGTTGACAGAAAATTCAATGTTCTTTGCTTTAATATCAGCGTTTTTATTTATTCCGTAAGTTAATATTCTTATACCGTCAGGAACAATCGAAATAAAGCGTTCAGCACCCGGATCATCCATATTTATAACAGCATAGTTATTGCCATTTTCTTCAAATTTTAATGAACTGAAGAGTTTGCTCTTTGCTTTAAAATAATTGTCCATAGTTATGTGGTAATCAAGATGATCTTGAGTTAAGTTCGTTAATGCAGCTGAGGCAAACTTTGAACAGCCTACCCTGTGCTGTTCAAGAGCATGTGAGCTTACTTCCATTACAATATGTTTAATTCCGCTGTCCAGCATTTTTTTAAAGGTTTGTTGAAGCTCAGGGGACTGTGGAGTTGTATGTTTTGCTTCCTTATAACCTTCATTTGAAGAAAATCTTTGCCCTAATGTTCCGATAAGTCCGCATTTAAGACCTGCCTGCTCAAAAATATTTTCCACAAGATGTGTAACTGTTGTTTTCCCGTTCGTGCCTGTTATTCCTATCAATCTTAGTTTTTCGGATGGAAAATCATAAAATACACAGGAAATCCGAGACAGAGCATATTGAGTATCTTCGACGATAATTACAGGAACATTATTGATATCAATTTTTTTTTGGGCAACAACGGCAACAGCGCCTTTTTCGACTGCGCCTGCTGCATAATTATGCCCGTCAAAGTGTTCTCCAACAAGACAAATGAAGATGTCGCCCTTTTGAATCGTTTTGGAATTATATGATATTCCACTTATTTCTATTGTATCTATATTAAAAGAATTAATGATTTGTTTTGGCTTTAAATAGTCGGTAATTTTCTGTAAATTCAACCTAATTCTCCTTCTTTTTAAAGTTTAATCCGGGAGCATCCGGCTTTATATTTAAAATTCTTGCAGTTTCAATTGCTACATTGTTAAAAATCGGGCCTGCAACGGTACTTCCCCAAATTTCAACGCCTTTAGGGTTATCAACAATGACCATTATTAAAACTTTGGGATCATACGCAGGGAAGTATCCGGCAAAAGATGTAAATACCTGACCCGGAAGATATCCCGGACCGTTTGGATTAGGTTTTCTAGAAGTACCAGTTTTGCCTGCAACCCTGTAATTCGGGATCTTTCCTGCTATTGAATCAGAAGCATGTATACTGCTTTCCAGCAGCTTTGTCATTGTTATCGCTGTTTGAGGTGATAAGACCATTCTTGTTTTTAATCTTTTTTCAGATTCTTCCTTACTGTATTTTATAACATGAGGAGTTACCCATATTCCATTGTTAGCTATAGCGGCAACTGCTGAAGCTATTTGCATCGGAGTAGAAGCTATACTGTAACCGAATCCTATGGTTGCATGTTTAACATTATCCCATTCTTTTGGGGGCGGTATAATACCTGCTGATTCACCCGGAAGATCTATACCTGTTTTAGACCCTATACCAAACAGCCTGAGCATATTGTAATGTTTAACTGACGGCATTTTTAAAGAAACCTTTAAGCTGCCGACATTACTGCTGTGAACGAAAAGATATTTTAAATCAATTAACCCCGGAGCCCCTTTTTTAGCATAATCATAGTTTGAAATTGTCCATTCACCAATTTTTATTTTTCCGGTATCAAGAAATTTTTCATTTTCTGCAATAGAACCTGTTTCAAGCGCAGAAGCAACAGTCAGAATTTTAAACGTTGATCCCGGAGGATAAACATCACTTAAAACCCAGTTTTTTATAACAGATTGTTTAGCTTTATTATATTTATTAGGATTATATGATGGTAAAACTGCAAAACCATATATTTCACCAGTTTTAGGATTCATAACAATGACAGATCCTCTTTCTGCCTTTGTTTTAACCATCATTTTTGACAATTCGGTTTCTGCTACATGTTGAATGGATGCATCTATTGTAAGAACAAGTTTTTTTCCGGTTAAAGGCATTGCTGCATATTTAGGGTCAGTATTAAAGTCATAAATTACACCGCCTTTTCCATCATATTCAACAGGTTGAATATTAGGAAGATCTTCAAGGTCTTTTGATCCTGTTTTTTCGACTCCGGCAAACAAATTAGCGTCAGGATTAACATATCCCAAAATATGAGAAGCCAAATTACCTTGAGGGTAAACCCTTTCACTCTTTTTAACAAGATCAAGGCCTCTTAACTGAAGCTTTTTTATCTGGGTGACTGTATCTCTATCCATTCCTTTTGCAAGTGTGATAGTTGAAGCATCAAGTTTATCCAATTTTTCAAGTATTACATCGCTTGGTTGTCTGAGAAACGGTGAAAGCAATGCGGCCATTTTTGCAGGAGGATTCTTTTTATTATCATAATATTTTGGATGTGCATAAATATCGTATAAAGTAGCATCTGAAGCAAGCCTTAAACCATTTCTGTCAGTAATTTCTCCCCTGAAAGTAAATGATCTTATCGGCTGGCGCATCTGTTTTGCTTTTTCCTGCAATTTATTATGGTCAAAAATTTGCAGACGAACTAACTGCACTATAAGAACTAATGCAAACAACAGGAAAAAAGATTGTAGAACAATAGCAAAAAAGCTGTACTTTTTTGGGTTAATATTAAAAAGAAAGACCATATTAGTATCCTGAAATTGGTTGAACTTCTACTTTATCTGATTTAACAACTACAGGATTTGGAGTTATTGCTTTAACTTCTATAACTTTATCGGGTTTTTTAAGAAAACTAATTTTTGAAATTTTTTCATTAACGTTATAAAAAGATCTTGCGTAATCAACCTTGTTTTGAAGTTCAATATTATCATAATTAACATCATTAGCCTTATTATGATAAGCAATTATTGCATTTTCTTTTGCAATAACCATTGAATAACTGACTACAGAAATAAGAATTGATATTCCAAGTACACATGACAAAAAACGATTAAATTTAAAAACCGGTAATTGTCTTACATCTTCGTATATAGGAAACTCAGCCCTGATAATGGGGTTATGCATAGGACTTTGTTTAATTTTTTTATATGCAGCAGCTTTCATTGACGACACCATTTACTCTACTCCACTGATTTTTTTTGCTATCCTTAACTTCGCGCTCCTTGATGGAGGATTCCCTCTAATTTCTTCCGTAGTTGCCGTTATAGGTTTTTTTGTCAGTATTTCTATCTGGCCTGATTCACATTCGCAAATTAGTTGATGCGGAAGACATCTACAATTAGAACTGTAATACTTAAATAAGTTTTTGACAAGTCTATCTTCCAAAGAATGAAAACTTATTACAGCTATTCTAGCATCAATTGCCAATAAAGGAATCACCTCTTTCATTGTGTTTTCAAAATTTTGTAACTCATTGTTAACAGCTATTCTTATAGCCTGAAAGACTCTTGTGGCCGGATGTATTTTAGACTTAAAAGCCGGAACGGCTAATTTAACTATATTTGCAAGTTCAGTTGTAGTACTTATCCTGTTATCCTTACGTTTTTCCAAAATGCTTTTTGCTATACGTTTTGAGTATCTTTCTTCCCCGTATTCGCTAAATATTCTGACTAAATCGGATTCAGACCATGTGTTAACTATATCATATGCTGTTATAGGGTTATTTGGATCAAATCTCATATCAAGAAATGATTCTTTTGAAAAACTAAATCCTCTTTCTTCGCTTGTTAGCTGATAATAAGACGCTCCAAGGTCAAATAGAATTCCCCCGGTAATTTTTTCAATATTAAGATCTTGTAATATTCGAGACAGATCAGTATAATTACCTCTTACAATTGTAACAGTCTTACTGTAAGGCTCTAAATTTTTTGTCGCAGCTGCTATGGCAACAGGATCAGCATCTATAGCAATAAGCCTGCCGTCCGGATGAATCCTTGCAGCAATTTCTCTTGAATGCCCTGCCCCTCCGGCAGTAGCATCAATATAAATTAAACCAGGCCGAAGGTTTAATCCTTCCAGCGTTTCTTCCAGCATTACAGGTTTGTGGACAAATTCCGTCAATTTACCTCAAAATCCTTTTATAAATATCTACTCCATAATATTTTCTGAAGGTAGAACAGAGATTCATTCTTACAGACGAAAATGTCCGAAAGAAAAATTCAAATTTTTAAGAAAGATAAAAATCATACTAAAGTATGAGCTACAATTCTTACTATGTCTACCATTCCAGTTTTCATATCATGAACATGTTTTCAAAATAAATCAACGTTTTTTTTTAAAATGATACAAATATTAGTAATACTTTTTATATTAATAAATACGCATTGGATTTTAAGAAATTATTCAACAAATATATATATTATATTTTTTTAGAGTTTTTTCAGTTTAAATTTTAAACTTAATTATCAATTTTATTAAGTTTTACACTTTTAAAGAAATTTTCGGTGATATTCTGTTTATATTTTCCTGGTTCATTTATAGCAAGAACGATATCATTTTTTTTATCTGAAATATTTGCAACCCCGATAATTCCTTCCAGATTCTTCTGTGTTGTATTTGCGAGATTTACTTTAACATGCAGATAAGGAATATCCTGACCTATTGCCTTAAAAGTTCCTTTATCAACTATTTCTATCTGATTCAATTTTACCTGAGGAACATATTGAGCGGCAGTTTTTTGAAGCTGTTGCACTATATTATTTGTTTTAATGTCATTTTTACTTACATTAACAATCCATCCTGTATCAACTAAAGCCATCTTTTGACTTGTTTGGTTATGCTGAGCAATAACAGCATTAACTCCAAACATATTTACCGTTCTAAGGAGTTCAAATTCTTTAGGTAATTTTGAAAAATCAGCCAGTTTTTTTGCCTGCATAGTAATTTCAGTTTTCTTTGGATGTAATTGAGAGTCAATAATCCCTTTTATGTAGTTTAATCCCCCGCAGGGAAACATTATTATCAATGCTGCTATTGTCAAAACAACAAATTTTATAAAATTAAAGCACCCTTTCATAATTTCGGTTTTACCCTCCATATTCTCTTTTAATCCAGTATTCAGATATAATTTAGCCGCAAACATCTGCGCTATCAATAAAATTAAGTTTTAGATCGGTCTTTAAAAACAATTTGTTACAGTTACTGGAAATTTAATTTTGCTGGCTACATAATATTAAGAAATAACATAATATTAATAAAATTTAACCGTAAACAAATCTTTATCTAATATAATCATAATAACAATAATGAAATAAGACAAGGCAGGGAATTTTAATGTCTGATAAAGAGAGCGAAACAAAAGAAGTTATTAACAGCAGCGAAATAAATCCTGAGTATGCAACACCAATGCTCAGGCAATTTCTGGAAATAAAAAAACACCATCAGGGAGTTATCCTTTTTTACAGAATGGGTGATTTTTATGAAACCTTTCTTGAAGATGCTGTTATTACGTCTAAAGATCTTGGAATTACCCTGACAAGCAGAGAAGCCGGTAAACTTGGCAGAATACCAATGGCGGGAGTTCCGGCAAAAGCTGCTGATAACTATATTTCAAAGCTTCTAAAAAAAGGACATAAAGTGGCTGTATGCGAGCAAATGGAAGATCCTTCTGTTGCAAAAGGGCTTGTTGATAGACAGGTCGTTAAAACAATCACAGCAGGGACAATCACAGAATGTGATCTCTTAGAATCAACAGAAAATAACTATCTTGCAGCTATAGTGAAAAGTTCAAAGGATAATTATTTTGGTCTTGCCTATGTTGATATTTCAACAGGCGAATTTAGAGTTACAAAATCAGAATTAGATCAGCTTTTATCAGAACTGAGCAGAATATCACCCTCTGAAATACTTGCTTCTGTCAAAAAACAGGACATTAAGCCATTTCAAATTGTACCTGAAGAAGTTATCGACCTGCCGGAAGTAATCGTAAACAATTATAACTGCACAAAAATTGGAATTTCAGCATTTAATCAGGATAAAGCCGATGAAAAAATAAAAAGATTATTTAATGTTAAATCTCTTGAGGCTTTTGGATATCCGGATTACGCACTGGGGATAATGGCGGCGGGTGCTATTGTTGAATATCTTGAAGAAACCCAGAAATCAGGCATGCCCAAATTTGATATTATAATTCCCTATGCGATGAGTGCGTATGTTTCAATTGATTCAAATACAAGAAGAAATTTGGAACTAACTCAGACAGTCAGAGACAATAATTATAAAGGCAGTTTGCTATGGGCAATCAACAAAACTAATACAAACATGGGGGCAAGGCTATTAAGAAAATGGCTTCAACAGCCGTTAAAAGATGTTCAAAATATAAAAATGCGACAACAGGCGGTTGGTGAACTACTTGAAAGCAGTAAAAAGAGACTTGAGCTTGGTTCTTTTCTTGAAAAAGTTTATGACATTGAGAGACTTGCAACAAAAATAAGCAATAATACTGCAAATGCGAGAGATTTTCTTTCATTAAAGGATTCATTAAAACATTTACCAGAATTTGGAAGAATATTAAATAATGCAAAATCTCCATTTTTGTCAGTATTTTTAAATTTTAATGAAGACCTTTCCGCCTTCAACAATATTGTAGAAAGAACAATATATGAAAACCCGCCTACAGGACTTAAGGAAGGAAATCTGATTCGACTGGGTGTTAATGAACAGTTGGATTATTTGAAAGGATTGTTAACGGGCGGCAAGGATTGGCTTGCTGATTTTGAAAACAGGGAAAAAGAAAGAACAGGTATTAAATCTTTAAAAGTTGGCTACAGTAAAACTTTCGGCTATTTTATCGAAGTAACTCATGCAAATACTAACCTTATTCCGGATAATTATATTAGAAAACAGACTTTGACAAACGCAGAAAGGTATATAACGCCCGAACTTAAAGAACGTGAAACAGAGATTTTAAGTGCAGAAACAAGGACGATTGATCTTGAATATCAAATATTTTCTGATTTAAGAGAATATTCAAAGGAATTTGTGCAGCCTATGAGAGAAAGTGCTAAAGGTCTGGCTAATCTTGACGTACTTTTGTCTTTTGCAAATGCTGCTGCTGAATTTAACTTTGTACAGCCTGAAATAGACGAATCTTATGACATTATAATCAAGGAAGGCCGCCACCCCGTAATTGAACAAATCCTTCAAATGGGAGCATATGTGGCCAATGATCTGTATATTACAGGCGGAGATTTTTCAGAAAATGAAGATAATTGTCAGTTCATGATATTAACAGGACCAAATATGGCAGGAAAATCAACATTTATGCGGCAAAATGCCATCATAATCATCCTGGCCCAGATAGGAAGTTATGTTCCTGCAAAAGCAGCAAGGATTGGTATTGTGGATAAGATTTTTACAAGAGTAGGTGCGGTTGATGATCTTTCAATGGGACAGTCAACCTTTATGGTTGAAATGAATGAAACTGCGCTAATTTTAAATTCGGCAACCCAAAGGAGCTTTATTCTTCTTGACGAAATAGGACGCGGGACAAGCACATACGACGGTGTTGCAATAGCATTGAGCGTGGCTGAATTTATAGTCGAGAATATTAAAGCCAGAACAATATTTGCAACCCATTATCACGAACTAAACGTAATGTGCAGTAAATATCCTCAAATAGCTAATTATCAGGTAACGGTCAGCGATAATGACGGAGATATTGAGTTTTTAAGACAGGTAGTACCGGGAGGCACAAATCGAAGCTATGGCATTCAGGTTGCAAAAATGGCAGGACTGCCTAATTCTGTTATATCAAGAGCTGAAAGTCTTATGAATAAAATGCAGAAAGATTATTCAGCAAGAATACCCGGTAAAAAACGAAATGACAATATTGAAGTGAATTCTCCACAATTATCACTTTTTGTTGAGTAAATAGATAAGAAAAAATTACAATGTCATTCTGAAGGAGCTTGCGACTGAAGAATCTACATCAAATAACAGCTTCTATTTCAAGCAGATTCTTCGCATTCGCTCAGAATGATATTAACTAAGTTGGTCTTCAATAGTTTTATAGACTCTTTCAACATCAATTTCAAGGCATTTAGGGTTGTCGCAGGTTGTCTGTCTTTTATCCCAAAGGCATGGTCTGCAATCCAGCTCGCCCTGTTTTATGGCAACAAATCTTAAATCTCCGGGGGGAAGAAGTTTTTTTTCATCAGTCGGTCCAAATATTGTAACTGTATTTGTTCTAACTCCAACTCCAACATGCATTGGTGCAGAATCTACACATACAAGCAAGTCTGAAAGTTTAAACACAGCTGCAAGCTGTGAAATATTCTGTGTCATTCCATATAAATCAATAAAATCTTCTTCTGCCAAATTACGTTCAGCAATTTCAGCCCTGATTCTTTGGATTATATCTTCATCATCAGGTCCACCTGTCAGAACTACTTTATACTTGCCTGAAGATAACAGCATGACTATTAAATCTACCCAGTTTTGCACCGGCCAGGATTTTATCATATTTTTTGAAACGCTAAGCTTGCTGACGCCAGGATGTATAGCAATAACCTGTTTATCGTCTCTTAATCCTACATAAACACCCGCCCACCTGAGATTTTCAGGTGAAACATCAATGTCAGGCAAACCCGCTTTTTCTTCCTGATTGATCCCTCTGATCAGATCATGATACATATTTCCTGCATACTGATCTTTCTTCAGAGGAATTGCCTTTGTTAACAACAATTTACTTAAAATTCCACTGTAATATCCATATCTTTTCTTTATTCCAGTAAGAAAAAGAATTATCGAAATGAATTTAGAACTCCCTGATGAAATAACAATTTTATAATTTTTGCCCCAGAGTCCGGTTACAAGTTTTAAAAGATTCAGATACTTATTTTTCCCTTTAATATCACAGGTTATAATATCATCTATCTGTAAATTCAAGTCTTTAGCTGCTTTGCTTCTTGGTTCTGTTACAAGAGTCAATTCTGCAAATGGAAAAGTTGATTTAATGGTCTTTATTGCAGGGAAAAATAATATTTCATCTCCGAGTCCCCCGAAATTTATGACTAATATTTTAGTTTTTCTTGGTTTTTTTCGTCTATCTATCATAGTTTAATTTTAATCCTGTTTTTGTGTTGATATTGTTTTACTTGTAATAACTGCTAAAATAGCAACGAGCAGCCAGAATATCAGATTAACTTGTGGTCTGTACCAAATAGTGTCAACGAAACCATGCGCTGTCATGCCTGATATTCCGATTAAACAAGCTGTTACAATAACTTTGTTTTCAATCAGATTATTGCTGTTGATGTATTTAACTGACTTGATTGCGCATAAGTATAATATCCAAAGAAATGCCATCAAACCAAATATACCTGATTCAACGGCAACCTCAAGAGGTACGCAATATGCTCCGAGAGCGTCAAAACCTGTGATCATATAAAGACCGTAATTAAGTCTGAACGTGGCATTGCCGGGACCAATTCCTATAAGCCAGTTATCATGGAACATATTTAGGCAGGCAGAATAAACATTTAATCTGAATGAGTTACTGCTGTCTCCTCTTAATGCAAAAATTGATAAAACTCTATGCTGCAAGGAAGGAGAAACTATAACAAGACAAATAACGCCAACAACTCCAAGTATAATACATGCAACCCAGAATTTTTTTAACCACTTAATATGACCATATTGATGCCAGATCATATGGCCTGAGGTAAGTACAAAAACCAGCATCATAGCAGCCATTGCAATATAGGCACCTCTTGAACCGGTAAATAATATAGCCAGTAATATAGCTGCTGTTGCTGCAAAAAATGTAAGACAGATTTGCCATTTTTTCCTGACTAAACACCAAAAAGACATACCCAGAGCTGATGAGAATGCTGCAATAAGATAACCTGCGAGAAGATTAGGGTTAAATGGTTTTAAACTTCCGTATACCCTGTTCATTAACTGTTCAGGGTTAACGTTTGTCCTATCCTGCCACGAGGCAAGTGCTTCGATCCCGATAATTTGTTGACAAATTGCATATAAAGACTCACCTGCTGCTGTTAAAGCGATCAAACAGAGCATATAAATAATTCTTTTCGGATGATTTTTAAGTATGTTAAAAAAAGTGAGATATCCTGCAAAATAAATGATCATTTTGAAGTAGCCTTTGAGACTTGGTAAAAGCAACGATGAAAAAGCTACGCTTATTCCTGCTATTGCGATATACAAAAATATTGGAACATCAAATGACGTAAAATTATGTCTTTCTCCTTTTACTGCAAAAAATTTGATTATTAGAAGTAAAAATGCTGTAAATGCGAGAAGTCCAATAAATTTAGTTGGAGCAAAAGTTATTGAAACAAGGGAAAGGGATAAAAACATCAAAATGAGAAAATCAATATGTTTAACAAGACTGCTTTTATCAGTAATGAATGAAAAACATTCCTGAATAAAATTTATAAACTTATCCAGTTCTTTAAGGAAAAAACTGCCTTTTACATTCTTAATAACCTGATTTTCACAAACATCCATTTTTTTCAGAAATTTGTAAACAAGGGAAGATCCTAAAATACTCATACTATTTTAAAACTCTCAATCCTGAAACTAACCCGTTGAGTCTGTAATCTGCTCCCTCAAGAGTGACAATAAGACCAATTTTGATTTTGTTTCCGCCAATAACAGGACCGTCATTAGTAATAAGAGCTTTATCCTTTAAAGTAACAGTAAAATTATAGGTATAAGGTTCACTAGGGTCATTAACAGATATAGCTTTTGAAGGATTTACAGGGTTTGGAAGAACTGTTTGTTGTGATGTTTTGATAACATTTATAATACCAAGAGAAGTATAGGGAACGTTTCTTATTGTAATAAATGATTTATTTCCGGTTTTAAATATCATTTTGTCATTTGAAAGTTTGACTCCCCTTAATACAACATCAAATTCAATCATTGCTTCTTTTTTGATTATTTTTGAGGATGTTGTGAATTTGCCTGTTTTTACAAGTAATAAACCTGTTATAGTAAGTAAAATTACAACAATAATACTTAGATCAAGTATATTAAATTTTCCAAAAATTTTTCCGTCTTTAATCATGTTTATTTAACCTCATTATTTATGCTTTTAAACTTAAATTTTTCATATCCAGTTTTTGAAGATTTTCATCAAGTTCGTCAATTGTGGTTGTAGCACATCCGAAGTGTTTTACTACAATACTTGCAGCCAGATTACCAATAAAAGTTGCTTCTGCTCCGTTTGCTCCGGCACATAGAGCAAGAGTAAAGCTGCTTACTACTGTATCTCCGGCACCTGTAACATCAAATACATCTGTTTTGTTGAATGCAGGTATACTTGAAACAGTTCCGTCTTTATCAAACAGCACCATTCCTTCACCACCTCTTGTAAGAAGTATCATATCAGATAAAGTTTTATCCAGAAGATCTTTGCCTGCTTTCATAAGAATATCATGATCAGTAATCAGATATCCCAATGTTTTTTCACTATCAGGCTGATTAGGAGTCATTACTGTAGCCCCTTTAAATCTTCCCAAATTTTCCTGTGCATCAACTGCAACAATAAGGCCATTTTCTTTACCTATTTTTATTGATTCTTCAATAACTGCCGGAGTCATCATCCCGATATTGTAGTCTGACAGCAGTATTGCATCAAAATTTGAAGCAATTTTTTTGATGTTATCAATAACTTTACTCTCAATTTTACTGCTGATAAAGTTGTTAACTTCTCTGTCAATTCTGACAATCTGCTGTGTAACTGACTGTGTAGATGATCCTGAAATTCTTGTCTTTGTTGTAGTAACTCTGGATGAATCTTGAACCATATAGGATGTATCTATTTTTGCATCATTCAGGGTATTGAGGAGTATAGGGCCATGATAATCATCACCGTATAAACCAATTGCAGCTACTTTGCCGGCATTTAACGTGGAAATATTATGTGCGGCGTTTGAAGCACCGCCCAATATAATATTTGTATGGGTATGCTTTAAAATTAATACAGGAGCTTCTCTTGATATTCTGTGAGTTTGACCGTATATCATTTCATCTATGGCAAAATCACCTATTACAAGTACACGTCCTTTATTTAAATTATGTATAATCGACTTAAGTTTATTTTTATCAAAGGTAAACACTTACTACTCCTAATTTCATTAAGCAATAATAAAACATAATAATTCCAAAATATTTATATGTACAGATTTATTCTTACTAGCTGAGGAAAAAATAGTTAAAAATCTAACTAACATGTCATCCTGAGGAGCGAAGTGACGTGAGGATCTTACCAATATTCATAATTGCATCAGTCCAAATCCAGTATTTCTGGCTTATAACAATCTGCCAAACTGGTTAGATTGCCACGCTTCCGTTGGTCGCTCGCAATGACGAAGAAAGAATTTTGCTTAATTTTCCTTTAACCTGATGTTACCCTAATTGACATTGATCACAAGTAAACCTGTATAATAATTATTATCACAAATTATCTTAAGGTAGAAAAGTTGGCCGAGTATTTTAAAAATTTTGAAAAGCAGAGAACATATTCAGGAAATGTTCAGGATGATAAAAACAAGCCTAAAAAGTTTGTTTTTCAGATTTATCCTGAAAATATAGATTATATTGATTCTCTGCCATATGAAGAAAAGCATGACCTGATAAATCAGCTCCTCACAAACTATCGGGAAGGTTTTTACACGGAAGATAATTCTAAAACAGGCACTCAAAAACTAACAAATACAGTAAGAAATTTTATTTTATTAATAATAATAATTCCGGTTCTGCTTTATTTACTGAACGTTTCACTTAACGTAACAAAAAATAATTACAGAATATTTCAGGGAAATTTTGAGAAGTTATTTAGATACTAAAAACCAGCATTTTTCATGTGCTGGTTTTTAGTATGTTTATTCTTTTAGCTTAAGCTTGACCTGTTGTCATAATATTACCTAAATGTTTCTTAATTATATCTATGTGATTTTTTGGATTAGTTTCTATTACATCTGCCAGTCTTAATTTAATGGTAGTTAATTCTCCTTTGCTTATCTTTTCACCATTGCTAAGTTTCGTTAGTATATTTTCACCAATACTGGCATTAGTTTCTTTTAAATAATTATATAAAGCTTGACGTTGAGTTTTAGATCCTTCACAGGCAACATTTAAACCGTCATCGAGTTTGTCAATAACACCTGTTGTAAAAAATCCTTTTACTGCTTCTACTCCCTTACCAACAAAATCTTTAGCTGTAGTTAACCCTTTATTGGCAATTTCAGGATTTTTAAAGAGATACACGGCTGCTGCAGCTGTAGCAACTGTTCCAACTGCTATTCCGACTTTAGCCAGTGTACTCATACCTTCTTCTTTAGGCTGTGCTGTTGTTGCTGGTTGTGAAGATAAATTAACTGTATCATAAGGCATACTGTTGTTTACAGTTGACATTGGCAAAGTATTTACATTTGAAGTCTGAAGTGGTGGAGAAAATGCACCTAACCTTGCAATAGTATAAGGATCTGTGTTTTGAAAACTGTTAAATGGTTGTACCATGTTGTACCCCTTCCCTAATTTAATAAACTTTTATTCCCCAATAAAATAAAATTCCTTCTTATTTATTAAAAGTTTTTTTAACATGCAAAATTGCATGTTTTTGGGAAAATATTAATATATGTTAAGAATAAAAAAACAAAGTAAAAGTATAAAAATACCCTGAAAACAATATCAGAGCATGAATTGCTCTGATATTTAAAATATTTTTTATTGTTAATTTGAAATATGTAAAGAATGTCATTGCGAAGACTTCAAAGAAGTCTGTGGCAATCTAACCAATTTAATCATATACATACTTTACTGGCAAGATTACCACGTCGTCGTTTCACTCCTCCTCGTAATGACAAGGTGAGAATTTAAAGATTTAGAGAATTTATGATTTTTTATCAGTCACAAATTGACCAGTGTTAAACGTCTAGATAATATTTTCTCTGATAGCTTTAACTGCTGCCTGAACTCTGTCGTCGACGCATAATTTTTGCAAAATGCTGCAAACATGAGCTTTTGCGGTATGCACGCTGACGATAAGATCTTTTGCAATTTCAGTATTACTTTTGCCTTTAACAAGAAGTCTTAAGACTTCAAGTTCACGTTCGGTCAACTGGGCTCTTGCATCAGGAGCTTCCGTAGAGAAAAGAACCTTTGTTGATTCAGGTTTTGGGAATAAATTTAAAGCAACCTTAGCAATAGCAGGATCTAGCCATGCAGCCCCCTGACTAACTGTTTTAATAACATTTACAAGAGTATTAGGCTCAATATCTTTCAAACAATATGCATTTGCTCCTGAACCCAGCGCAGCAAGAACTTCTTCATCTCTATCATGTGAAGTCAGGATAATAACTTTAATATTTTCGTCAAAAGTTTTTATCTGCTGGGTTGCTTCAATTCCATTGATGCCCGGAAGACCGAGATCCATTAAAATAACATCAGGCTTGATTTCCTTGATTACTTTTAAACCTTTTTCAGCATCCTCTGCTTCCCCTATTACATTAATTCCCTCAAATTCGTTTAATGAAGATCTGAGACCAACTCTTGTTAATTTGTAATCTTCGACGATAACTACTCTGACAGTTTTAGTTTTTGTACTTATCATAAGTGCCTCTTCTCCTATAGCCATGATATATAATCTACCAATTCCTTTCCCATCTAATCATTAAATATATAATATATTTAATGATTTTGTAAGTATATCATTACTAAAATTAAATGGATATAGAAATCAAGAAATATTCCCCAACTGTCTATATTTTAAGAGTATAATTATGATCGTTTTATTTCGAAAAATTTGCTAAAAGCTCGCCAATAGTATAAAGCGATCCTGCTATAATAGTTAAAGTACCGTTAGATGCTATTGAAGCCGACATATTATAAGCCTGTATTACGTCTGGTGCTTGGTAAATTTGTACATCAGGATATATATCCGCGATTTTTTGACTTAGTTCACATGTCCGAACTGCATTTTTTGAAATACTTTTTGTGCAAATAACAATGTCACCCGGTCTGAATAAAGTATTTATAATTGATTTATAGTCTTTTGTATTTAAAGAAGAATAGATCCATATTCTCTTTTGAGCCGGAAAATAAAAATCCAGGCTTTCCTTTAAAAGAATTGCCCCTGAAAGATTATGAGCCCCGTCCAGAATTAATTTTTTATCTTCGATATACTGAAATCTTGCCGGCCAGTTTGTATTTTTTAACCCACATCTTAACGCCTGATCTGAAATTGTTAATCCGGTTTTATTCAGATATTTAACGGATTCTAAGACCAGCGACAAATTTTTCAACTGCCACAGGCCTGACAGGGAAATTTCATAATTATTTATATCTGAACTATCTGCAAGTATTAATTCACTTGATTTATCAGAAGAAATATTCTTTATAATTTCCAATCCATTATTATCTTTTAAAGTAATAACAGGGACATTATTCTTGATAATTCCTGCTTTTTCAAAGGCAATTTGCTCGATTGTATCTCCAAGCCTGTCTGTATGGTCGAAATCTATGCTTGTTAAAATTGTTAAAATCGGTTTTTTAACAACATTGGTAGCATCAAGCCTGCCGCCAAGTCCTGTTTCAAGAACAGCAAAATCAACCTCATTCTCTTTAAAATGTAGAAAAGCAGCAGCAGTAAGGATCTCAAACTCCGTTACATGAACTTCTGCCTTATCTGCTGTTTCAATAACCTTAAAAACCAGTCTTGCAAAATCTTCTTCTGAAATCTCTATGTCGTTTATTTTAATTCTCTCAATATATTCAACAAGGTGAGGGCTGGAATAAAAGCCTGTTTTATATCCTGCTTCTGTTAAAACAGAAGAAAGCATCGCACAGGTAGACCCTTTGCCGTTAGTTCCTGCCACATGTATAACTTTCAAAGTTTCATGAGGATTATCCAGTAATTCAAGAACTCTGCCTATCCTCTCAAGTCCGAGACTTATATGAAATTTGCCCTGAGATGTAAGGATAGTTAGAGCTTTTTTATATGAGTAAACATTTTTTTTTAAAAATTCCATAATTTTTGTTTATTTCCATACTTTATCAATTGGACATATCATTTTTTCTATAATTTGTTTTAAATTTTCATTTTCTGTATTAACAAGGGGTTGTAACCCCTTGTTGCTGATTTTAAGTTTAACCAATTAAAGATTTTAATAACTCTTCAATAGCCTGAGTCTGCTGATTTATTTCGATTATACGCTCATTAGTCTGTTCAATAACTTCTTTTGGAGCGTTTTGGACAAATTTGGCATTGTTTATTCTGCCATCAAGTCCCTGTTTTTCTTTTTGAAGGGTTTCAACTTTTTTCTTCTGTCTTTGAATTTCTTTGTCAATATCAATAAGCCCTGCAAGAGGTATTACAACTCTTGATGTACTGACTACAGCAGTTGCTGACTGAGGAGGTACTTCTTTTGGAATACCAAGAGAAATTTCAAAACCATCAACTCTTGTAAGTGAACTGATATAAGGCTTTGCCTGCTCAAAAATATTTTTTTCAGGTTCATTTTCTGAATAAACATGAATGTTGATCCTGCTTGAAACAGGAATATTGAGTGACTGTCTGACGTTTCTAATACTTCTTATTGATTCAATAATAAGATTCATTGAATTTTCTGCGTCTTTATTTTCAAAAGAAGCATCTTCTTCTGGGAATTTTGACATCATAACTGCTTTATTACCATCTTTATAAGTTTCACCCGGTATAAGCTGCCAGATTTCTTCTGTTATATGAGGCATCATAGGATGAAGGAGCCTTAATGTTCTTTCAAGAACATATCTTAATATTCTCTGGGTATTAAGTTTCTTTTCTGAATCCTGAAGCTGTGCTTTAGCAAGTTCAACATACCAGTCACAATAGGTATTCCAGAAAAATTCGTATAATTCCTGAGCTGCTTCCCCGAACCTATAACTTGCTAAATTCTTATTAACTTCTTTTACTGATTCATTTAATTTATGAAGAATCCATTTATCTGCAACTGTAAGTGCATTGAAATCAATGAGTTTATCGTCAGCCCCTTCAAGGTTCATAAGCACAAATCTTGAAGCGTTCCAGATTTTATTGGCAAAATTTCTGCCGAATTCAAACCTTTCATCGCTGACTTTTATATCCTGACCGCCATATGTAACAAGACTTACAAGGGTATATCTCAAGGCATCACAGCCGTATTTATCAATAATTACAACAGGGTCAATGGTATTTCCTTTAGACTTGCTCATTTTCTGACCATGTTCATCCCTGATAAGGCCGTGAATATAGACATCTTTAAATGGGGATTTTTCTGTAAAGGCATATCCCATAACAACCATTCTTGAAACCCAGAAAAATATGATATCAAATCCTGTTACAAGTGTGCTTGTAGGGTAATATTTTTTAAAATCAGGACTTTCTGTATTCGGCCAACCCATTGTCGAAAATGGCCACAATGCCGAAGAAAACCATGTATCAAGAACGTCTGTTTCCTGTGTAATTTTTGAACTCGAACATTTTGGACATTTTTCAGGCTGTTTTGTAGCTACAATCATTTCACCACAGTCATCACAGTAGTAGGCAGGAATCTGATGCCCCCACCATAGCTGTCTGCTTATGCACC
>JAQVCB010000163.1 GCA_028689995.1 Candidatus Gastranaerophilales bacterium | reverse complement strand
AGTACAAACAGATTTTATTTCACATCTGCTAAAATGCTGCACCTTTTATGCCTTTTATAAGGTTCATAAATGCAGGTCCAAGAAGAACTAGCATTATAACTGGTAATATAAATAGTATCAAAGGTATAACCATTTTAACGCTAGCCTGTTGAGCCAGTGTTTCGACTCTCTGCCTTCTTTTTGTTCTGATTGTATCGGAATATGTTCTTAAAGACTGACCAATACTGGTTCCAAGTTTATCAGTCTGAATTAAAAGTGCTACAAATGTTTTTAAATCAGGAACATTATTTCTGTTTACAAGATTTCTAAAAGCATCCTGTCTGAATATTCCTGCTTGAATATCTTTGCTGACCCTTCCAAGCTCTTTTGCCAGAATAGGAGAAGTTCTGGTTTGTTCCTGTGAGACCTTTGTAAGAGCAGCATCCAAACCAAGTCCAGCTTCAACACATACTGTTAAAAGATCCAATGCATCAGGTAAATTATATGTAATTTCATCTGAACGATTTTTTATAATACGTTTTAACCTGAAGTCAGGCATTACATAGCAGGTAAAAGGAGTAATTAAACATAACATTAACACTACATCTATAGATAATTTAGAAAATACAGCTATTAGTAGCCCCAATATCAAACCAAATACTGCAAAAAATATTTTATAAGCCATAAATTTAAATACTTCTTCATCTTCTGAAGGATAACCTGCTTCGAGTAAAAGTTGCTTAAGTGTTTTCTGCTTGCCTTTTTTAAGAGATCCTGCTATTAAAGGTTTTAATAATTCAGCAAATGCCTGTCTAATATCAATTTTATTAGATTCCGTTTCCGGTTTAAAATCTGCTTTTGGCTGAGAAAATCTCATTAATCTTCTTTCCAGAAGATCCTTATCCTCATCTAAAAAAAATACATATACTATGTAAAAAAATAAAAGCGTAATAAAAATAAAAGATGTCATTTCCATAGTTTATACCCTGATATTAGTTATTTGTTTGATTATTATAAACCCGATTGTTGCCCAGATTATTGCAAATCCTAATAACAATTGTCCTGTAATACTTTCATACAGAGGTTTTAAATAATTTGGATTTATTAAACCTATTATTAGTCCTAGTACAATAGGAGCTAAGCCTAAAACCATTCCAGACATTTTTGATTGAGCTGTTTGTGATTTTAATTGTCCAATGAGTTTAAATCTTTCTCTGATAGTATAATTCAGACTGTCCAGTATTTCAGCCAGATTACCCCCAATTTCTCTTTGTATAAGAACAGCCGTTACAAAAAATTTTAAATCAAGACTGCCCGGCAAATATTGATCCATACTCTCTAGAGCATCTCTGGTATCCTTACCTAGTGATATTTCATCAATTACAGTTTTAAAAATATTACATATAGGTTCCGGCATTTCATGAACTACCATTTGAAAGGAAGATATAAGGGAATGACCTGCTCTTAGTGAACTTGATACAAGTCCAAGTGCATCTGGAAACTGCTGCGTAAATAGTTCCAATTTTTTTTTAATCTTGATTTTAACCAACATAAAAGGGAAAGAAAATAGTATAAGTCCTAATACAAAGAATATAAAAAAATTTACAGGAAATAACATACCTAAAAGTAAACATACTGAAGGACTTATTGCTGAAAAAATAAGAAAGATATCGACTGTCAGCTTGATGTCAGCTATTTTTAACATTTTCCTGATTTTTTCAGTAACTTCAATTCTATCAAGTATAGTGCCAAGTAACCCGATTTTATATTCGGTATCCTGAATAAGAACTTTTATGTTACTTTTTATTTTATTATCTGCTTTTTGCCCGTCAGTTAAATCATAGGTGGAATTTTTAATCTCACTAAGTCTTCTTGCCATGCCTGAATCCAGTTTTTTTTCATCAGCAAAAAGATTTAATATAACAATAAGAAATAGTATTCCAACTATTAGACTTAATAATAAAGGACTCATTTTAAACTTCCAAATTAATTTATTCTTTATTTAGGTTTAACATTTCTATGTTTATCTTGATAGAGACTCATTATTTCCTTGTAATACCTCATAGCTCTACTGCTATGTCGTTGATTATATTTTAAAAAAATCCAATTTATGTTGAGCGTAATCTGTTTATTAACGGACTATTAGGAGGATTTTTGGGTTTATTTTCAGTTATTAAAGCACGTTCATCTGTTTTATTTTTTTGATTCTGTGCCAGTTTTTTATTCGGAGGATTTGGACATAGATAAACAGGTGGAATCCCTGCGTCAAAAAGACTTGATGATAAATTGATTCCTTTTGTTTTACATTTGTCGGTAAATTTAGGTCTTACACCCATTGTAACATGACATCCAATAACCTTGCCGTTTTCATCAATGCCTTGCTGTTCCCATCTGAATATATCCTGCATAACTATTGTAGTACCTTCCATTCCTACAATTTCAGTTATGTGGGTAACTCTACGGGAGCCGTCACTAAGCCTGCTTACCTGAATTATAACATGAATAGCAGAACTTATTTGGGACCTGATAGTCTTTTCAGGAAGCTCAACTCCTGAAAACATAACCATCGTTTCAAGCCTGTTTAATGCATCCCTCGGAGTATTCGAGTGAAGGGTGGTTAGAGAACCATCGTGACCTGTATTCATGGCCTGCAACATATCAAGTGTTTCTGCTCCTCTACATTCACCTATTATTACTCGATCAGGACGCATTCTGAGAGAATTTACAACCAGATCACGTGTTGTTACAGCACCTGATCCTTCAATATTCGGAGGTCTGGTTTCAAGCCTGACAATATGATCCTGTTGAAGATTCAGTTCTGCAGAATCTTCTATTGTAATAATTCGTTCATCATTAGGAATTTGAGCAGAAAGACTGTTTAAAAGAGTCGTTTTACCAGCACCGGTACCACCTGATATAACAATATTTAATCTTGATTTAACTATCGCTTTTAAGGTCTCAGCCATAGCAACAGTCATTGCACCCCATTTTAGGAGACTATCCAGATTTGCTGCATCAATTTTAAATCTTCTTATTGACAGTGATGGACCATCAATTGCAAGAGGCGGAATAATTGCATTTATTCTTGATCCGTCCTGAAGTCTGGCATCAACCATTGGCGACTTTTCATCAATTCTTCTTCCAACTCTTGTAACCATTCTTTCGATTATATTCATTAAATGTGCATTATCTTTAAAATTAACATTTGTTTTATAAAGTTTGCCATCTTTTTCAATATATATATGTTTTGGTCCGTTCACAAGAATATCAGATACCTTTGGATCTCCAAGAAGCGGATCCAAAGGTCCATAACCTTTTATTTCCTGTAAAATTCCTCTAATTAAGATTTCTTTTTCATTTTTATTTAATGGAATTGACTTGTGATCGGAATTGATTCGTTTTTCAATATAATGCCTTATAATTTGTTTCTGTTCATCATCCGAATATTTATCCCAGGAAGGTGTAGAATTTATTTTATCTATAAGAATTGAATGTAATTGTTCTTTTAATTCCAGTAATTCAGCCGATATTATTCCGCCTAAATGAGTATCAGAAGTCATTTCCTTTATTTCAAAGGATTCTTTTGACAAATTATTTTTATTTAACCGATCTTTAAGAGACAATATTTATATCTCCTTACTTTTTAATCTTAAATATATTTTTTATAAACGAACTAATTAGGCTTAAATTAAAAGATGAATTTAAATTCTTAACTCCGTTAACAGGTGATTTTAACTGTTCAGACGATTTACCTTCTATAGACTGAGCCAATTCAATAAAATTTTGACTAATATTACAATTTGAATCTACCTTATAAATAGGTAATCCCCTGTTTATAGCTGACATAACAGCAAAATAATTATTTGGTATT
>JAQVCB010000050.1 GCA_028689995.1 Candidatus Gastranaerophilales bacterium | reverse complement strand
TTATGCCTAAATTCCAAAAATTAGGCGATTTTTTGTTTAATTTTTGATAAAAACAAGTAAATATTTTGAAAATTATGGCAAATCAAGTCAAATTCTTACAAATTATTTGCTTGTGCAATGGTCTCAAAAGGATATTTATCCTGAACAGCCGCAAAACAAGGATTTAATATTAAAATAAAAGATATTAATAAAATTATTCTGGACAACATCTACATAAATCTTTTAATAATTTACCTAATACATGTTTATATAATTATTACACAGGTGCAATGGGATTTAAGAGATTTATTTTTTATCCAGCCGGGCTAAAGATTTTATAGAAACTTTATTATCTTTTCTCTCTCCCAGTATAAGATAATAAAGTTTTTCTTTATCAATTTTCATAATTTTATTATTCAAATGGCAGATAAGATTTTTTGAATTAGGTTCAAGCTTAATTGACGAGAATAATTCTATGTTGAATTTATCGTAAATATTGGATATCTTAACATTTATTTTTTTTGTCTTGTTATGCGTTGCAAGAGATTCCCTGAAAATATCCATCTCCTCTTCAGTAAAATATGACTTGGATAAAGGTTTTTTTATTACAGGAATTCTAAATAAAACACTCCTTGAAGGTTCTTTAACATAAGGAGACATTGCTATTATTTCCTCAGTTACTCTCACTTTTTCAGCAAGCCTGATTTCATCATAAGCAAAATTCAGGACTTCTGGTGATGATAACATTAAATCTGCAATATTCAGATCACGAAAATTTGATTCTAACTGGAGAGGATAATTACGTATCACATTAAGTGACAGTAAGTCCGGGTGTTTCCATTTTATTTTATTATCAATTGGTGTCATATGATGAATATTTGGAATATTTAATCTAAAATCAATTCCCATATCTCTAATAATTACATTACAATCAATAATTTTCTCTTTTACGAGCACAAAAATAGGATTAAATTCTTTTATTGCAGGCATCTTTGAAGCAAATTTTTCAGAAGTTCGAATTTTAACCTGAAATGAATCAATATTGCTATTTTTTATAGAAATTTTTAAGCCCGTCAGCCTTTGCAACAGAAAATGATAGATATTTTTAAAACTAACTCTATAATTTATTAGTTTTATGAAATTATTTAAACTTCCTGATTGCATATTAATTCAAGAGTTTTATATACTCTACCCAGAGGTTCATCTATATCCATGAATTCCCCTGCCTCTATAAGTGATTTGATAATTGATTCAAATCTTTCTCCGACACATTCAAAATTCGGACTGAACTGAAGTCTTATCGGATGATTGGATTGTGCTATCTGCAAAAGATATTCAGATTTTTTAACTTCAGATAGCTCACCAGATGAAGCCATTGGAGGTGCTTTTGTAGAAGACACACGTATTATCACAATATTATCTGTCTTATAATTCAGCAAATCTTCATCTTGAACTAATAAAACAGAAACTCTGTTTGATAAAATCCTTAATAGACTGTCTGTTATTACATCGAGTTTAACATACTTTTCAAGTCCTTTTCCGTAAAGCATCTGCTGGATTTTTGTCGGAATAATCGGATCCGTATACCTGAATTCAAGAGGAAATCCTTTATAATCAGTTATTAATATAGCCCCAATATAACCGTTGGTACTTGATGTATTAGCAATTCCATAAGCTAATTTAATATTTTCAAAGTTCATATTATTTTCTCAATCTTAAATCTTTATTATTTAATAATTTTCTAAGTTTCATAATAGCCTGGGCATGAAGCTGACATACTCTTGATTCTGATATTGATATCGCTACACCGATTTCCTTCAGTGTCATGTTTTCATGGTAGTAAAGAGCTAATATCATTCTTTCTCTTTCCGGCAATTTTGACAGAGCCATGGATAAAGATTTTTTAACATCATTTGCTTCAAGTTCCTGCAAAGGATCAGTCGACTTTGTATCAACTATTGTGTCAATAATCTCAAGACTGCCTTCTGATGATGAATCCCTGCGATCGTGAAGTGAAATGATGTTATTACTTTCCATCTCATTGATAGAAGCTTCAACTTTTTCCTTTGTAGTCTCAAGCTCAACCGCAATTTCCTGAGAAGTCGGCATTCTTCCTAAACTAACCTGAAGTTTAAGAATAGCATTCTGAATCTTCTTATATTTTCTTCTTGTGCCCCTTGGTACCCAATCCTGACTTCTGATTTTATCAATTATTGATCCTCTGATACGCATAACTGCATAAGTTTCAAAACGGACACCTCTGCTTGGTACAAATCTTTCTATTGCGTCAATTAAACCTTCCACCCCATAGCCTGCAATATCATCTGTTGATATTGTGGCAGGAAGGTTAATCCTTAAACGCCCGACAACGTACTTAATAAGATATATATACTGAATTATCAGTTTGTCACGGTGTAATTTATTCTTTTTATCATTTACAAATTGAGCCCAGATTACATCTACTTCTGAATCTGAAAGCTTTTTTATCTTTTGTTCAGGCTGTTTGATACTATCCAGAGTATCCATTTAAATCCCTTAATCTTCCCTACATCTAAAAGTATTAGGACAATTTCTCCTACCTTAATTTTAATTAGCGGACAAAAGAAGTCATCATTCAAAAACTGTATTTAAAAAATTTATTAAAGGTATGAGACCGCTGCATAACTATAATTTTTGTTAAAAAGTTAAAATTTGCGGTCGACCCTTGTAAAAGCGAAAGCCGTACAGAGCGGGCTTTGCCCGGTCGTAGCGGCTGTAGACTGGATATGAATAAAGCGATTTTTTGGTAGTTATTCATCAGTCTTGCTATAATTCTTTGTTGTATAGAAAATTTTAAAATTAGACTAAAGTTTAAGCCTGATAAACTAGTCATAATTTATTTATTTGATATACTTTATATCGTGGTTATTATTATGGAGATTTATAATGCTAATGACAGATATTAATTTTAAATATGAAATTAAAAACATAGATCTGGCCCCTGAAGGAAAAAATCAAATTGACTGGGCTAATAGAGATATGCCCGTTCTGCGTTTAATTAGGGAAAGATTTGCAAAAGAAAAACCCTTAGCAGGTATTAGACTTGTTGCGTGCGCACATGTTACAAAAGAAACTGCTAATCTTGCAATTACATTAAAAGAAGGTGGCGCTGAAGCAATTTTAATTGCTTCTAATCCTCTTTCAACACAAGATGGCGTTGCAGCTTCTCTCGTTAAAGACTATGGAATTCCTGTATTCGCTTTAAAAGGTGAAGATACAGCTACATATACAAGACACGTAAATATTGCTCTTGATTCTAAACCTCAAATTATCATAGATGACGGTTCAGATGTAGTTGCGACACTTCTCAAGGAAAGACCAGATCAAATTAAAGATATTATCGGAACAACTGAAGAAACCACTACAGGAATTGTACGTCTTAAAGCAATGGAAAAAGACGGAAGACTTGCATTTCCTTCAATTGCTGTAAATGATTCACAGACAAAACACTTTTTTGATAACAGATATGGTACAGGCCAGAGTACCCTTGACGGAGTTATCAGAGCGACAAATATCCTTCTTGCGGGAAAAAATGTTGTAGTTGTCGGCTATGGATGGTGCGGAAAAGGCACTGCAATGAGAGCAAGAGGACTTGGTGCTAATGTAATAGTTACCGAAATTAATCCTGTCAAAGCTATTGAAGCTGTTATGGATGGTTTCAGAGTAATGCCAATAAATGAAGCTGCTCAATTAGGCGATATATTTATCACCGTTACAGGTAACAGACACGTTATTAACCTTGAACATTTCAAAGCGATGAAAGATGGTGCTATTGTCTGCAATTCAGGCCATTTTGACTTGGAACTTAACCTTGAAGCATTAAAGACAATTACAAATAATGTTAAAAAAATCAGACCGTTTTTAGAAGAATACCATCTTAACAACGGTAAAGCAGTTATAGTTCTTGGCGAAGGCAGACTTATTAATCTGGCAGCTGCTGAAGGACATCCTGCCAGTGTAATGGATATGAGCTTTGCAAATCAGGCACTCGCTGTAGAACATCTTGTTTTAAACAAAGGAAAGCTCGAAAATAAAGTTCATGTCTTACCTGAACACGTAGATCACGATATTGCCACTCTTAAATTAAATGCAATGGGAGTACAGATTGATAAACTAACTCCCGCAATGATCGAATATATGAACAGCTGGCAAATCGGAACATAGACAACCAAAAAAAGCCCTCCAATGGAGGGCTTTTTTATTACTGCTGTTCAGCTTAACCAAATTTAGATGAACTTAAACTTTTAAAAACATTTCTAAACTATTCTGACCAGCAGACACGGACAATGCGACTGAAGCATAACTTTTTTCAAAATAGAGGCATGCGGTTCAACAAGGTTACCATGCCATGTCATTGCAATTAAATCATTATGATTCTTGTCTGCAAACAAAATTATTTCATCTGCAGGATCTCCGCATAATAGAGAGAGATTAAATTTAATATGGTTATGATTATGCAATATCGGACCAAATCTTCTTATAAATTCTTTTGACCACGATGTCCATTCTAACTGCGGAAAATCAACATAATAAGGGGTTGTAAGACAGCCGGGCTCGGTTGGAATTTCTGCCTTTGAAGTAACTATATGGAGCAAATCAACTTCAGCAGATGTTAACGTAAGGATTTCAACAACAGGCCCCAAAGTGTGAGAAGCACCTAAAGTACCGTTAAGAGGAATTAAAACTTTTTTAGGTTTCCAAATATTATCTTGAAATGGCAATTTCATATCAGGACGAATTAATAATACAGGTATTTTACTACGTTTTAATACTTCTTTCGATACTGCTCCGGTAAGCTCATTTAAATTTGCTGTTTCGCCATGAGTACCCATTACTATATATTTTGCACATTGTGATTCAGAGATAATGACATCCGCAGGATTTCCTGTTTTTTGGACTAAAAGAAATCTGGGTAGATCTCCAGTATCAAGTTTAAGTTTATCAATCAATTCTTCTCTTTTCAATTCTTTATCAGATACATAAAGTATATAAATAGGTATATTGAACAAAATTGCCATACTCTTTGCCGGTAATAAGGCTGATAATGAAGCTTCTGATCCGTCTAACGGAAGTAATATCATTTTTTCAGATTTCATATAATAACCCTCTATTTATTTCCAATGCCATTTCTGCTCAAAATGTACTGTATATGGTATATTAGGTGATAAATTTTTCCAATTATCAATGCCTGCACTGATAAATATATTTTCTATTCCTGAAATATTAAAACTAATCTCTGTTTTTGTTATTTGAACATGTATAATATGATTTCGCCAATTTACTGTAAATTTCAGACTATCCCATTGATCAGGCAAATGCGGATCAAACATCAACCCTTTCTCATGAATATACATACCTCCAAATCCCATAGTAATAGTCATCCAGGTTGCACCCATAGATGCAATATGTATACCCCCTGATACATTACCCATTTTATTATCAAGATCAATAGTGGCATTTTGTTTAAAATATTTATATGCCATCTCTGTTTTACCAAGCCTAGCAGCTACAATACTATATATTCCTGGACTTAAGGAGCTTCCATGTCCTGTTCTCATCTCATAATAGTCGAAATTTGTTTCAATGACTTCTCGAGAAAATTTAGTAGCTAATAAAAACAGAAACATCACAACATCGGCTTGTTTTATAATCTGTGTATTTGCTATTTTATCCCTACCCAGAATAAGATCCATCGGAGCTGTTCTTGGTTCATATTCTGCCAAATTCACAAATTTCAGTTCAAAATATCCTTTAAACTGTTCATAAACTTTAGCTATTGGATCAATACTTACATAAATTCTATCGTTGGTCTTTGCCCAGTCTTCAATTTCATCTTCAGTCAGTTTGATTTTCTGACAAATAATTTCATATTGATTTTTATAATTTATTTTGAGAATCTTTACAATTTTAAGCGCAGTTTCAAGATTAAATTGTGTCATCAAATTCATATAAGTATTATCATCAACTAATTCATGATATTCATCTGGTCCTATTACATTATTAATATGATAATAACCGTCACTACCCTCAACCATCAAGCTCCTGCAAAACCTTGCAATTTCAAATATCATTTCTGCACCATGATTAAGCAGAAATTCTTCATCATGAGTCACAATCCAATACTGCCAAGCTGCATATGCAATATCAGGTGAAATATGATTCTCATACTTTCCTGAATAAATTTTAATTAATTGTCCATCAGGCAGCATGGCATGAGAAGGAGTCATTTCAATACCTGAATCTGTAGATTCCCAAGCATAGCAAGCACCCCTGTAACCTTCTTTTCGGGCATTTGCAAGAGCGCCAGGCAAAGTATTATATCTATAAAGCAAAAGAGATTTTGCTATTTCCGGCTTTGTAAATGTATAAAAAGGAACAAGATACATCTCTGTATCCCAGAATATATGTCCTTTATATGCTTCACCGGTTAGTGTTCTTGCAGGAATTGAACTGAATTTTCCGCTAAATTCACCCGCTGTAATCAAATGATATAAAGCAAAATTTATCCATCTTTGAGCTATTGCATCATCATAAACGATAATGTGTGATTCATTCCATCTATTCATCCACATTTTAATATGTGGTTCCAAACTTTTTGAATATATATCTCCTTCAAATTTGGAGAGATGCAGCTTTGCCAAATCTACCGGACTATCTCCGTCTATAGAAGTATAAATAGATACAAGACCGTTTATTATATATGTCCTGTTCATTTCTGCAACCCATTCCCATTCCTCATAAATAACATCTTCTTCGTATTTGTGACTATAGCTGATGCCTTCTGTTTCACAATTACAAAATGGAGTAAGCGGAATTATATTTTCATCGAGCCAGAATTCACTCCTTTGACTCATTGCTACCTGATAATTTGTTTCATTTGGTTTTATAGCAAGAGTAATAAATTCAGTGGCTTTTACATATTCAGGTATTGTATAAGCTATTTGAGAGATGGTATAAATTGGAGAAGTCATAGCTGCATCTATTCCAGAGCGAACTTTTATCTTTCCTGTATAGTTATCTGGAGTTATAATAAGAGTTTTTCCAGCTTCATGTTTATTAGATAATGATATATATTTGACAAATTTTATATTTGTTATTCTGCCGTTATTGTCCTGACTGATCCATTCTCTAACTGTTATTCCATTTTTAAAATCAAGATATCTTCTATGACTTATGATCTTCGCTTCAAAAAGATTTACTATATTATCTTCGACAAGTATCTCTATTCTTGTCCAGTTTGGTAATTTTACAAGTTCATTATAATTATAATCAGATGATTTCTCATAAATACCGGCCACGAATGTAGCCGGTGTTGATAACTTATAATATTCTGATAAGCTATTTCTTGTTCCCACATAACCATTTCCTATAGATAAGAGTGTTTCAACCTCCCTTTCACGGACAGGTTCAAATCCATCCTCGATAATATACAAAAGATCACAGATATCAATTTTTTGTTTTTCCCCTCCCAGATTAATCATTTCCATTATTTTTTACTTCAGTTTATTTCATAGGTCTTCTGGCGCAGCATTCGATCAATTCAGACATAGAAGTAAATGTATCCTTTGAACATTTGGTTACAATATCCTTTAAAGTTTTTAAATTACCTTTTGAATACTGAACTTCTTTATGTCCGTACTTGTTAATAATTTCTTCCTTTGTCACAGGAAAGCCTATTCCATGTAAAACCCTTGTTAAAGATGCAGCACCATACGCAATACCTTTAGGTTTAACTGGTTCATTTTCTAAAATATTAACTGAATCTGACATTATAAATCCCCTTCTCTCTATTTGACATCCTCGTTTAGCTAAAAAACAGTTAATTTCGAAATTTCAACATAGGATGTAAAAAATTCTAGATATATATTTCATCCCCTGTCTTCTAGCTTCTGCCTGTCGGGCATAACAGCTTATATTGCTGTCATGAATGAAAAGGTTTTACGCTACAGGTGATAAAATAAAGTTTAGATTACTATTTATAATGCTCAATTATCTGATTGTATAGAGTTTTTAAGCATAATATTAAAACCAGCTAACCTACCTCAAAAGGAGTTCTGATTATTAACCCTAAAAAAATTACTCATTGGAAAAACTGAGTAAAAAAATATTACCTGCACAAAATTAATATGAATTAAAGAAACCTAATCAGCTGTATCTTTGCCTAACTGCTGTAAAATATGAGTTTTTGCCTGAACGGGAACAATATTTGAACATGTATTCCATAAATACGAAAATTCTTCAGCTTTAGAACCGCTATTTAAGTTGTCAAAAAGACAATATCCTTGCTGACCTTCAAATTGAGATGCAATACCTTCATTAAAATTAAAATATCCGCAATTCAGGCATATTTTTAAAGCAAATCCATGGTTTTTTAATTTCTCCAACAGCTCTTCCATCGCCAGATCAATTCTAAGATGTTTTGATGTAGCCATTTTTTTATCATTAAACATAAAAATTATCTGTGCATTGTTTTCACTTTCTTTAATTTCAAGCTGACAGGCAAGTTCTTTCCTTCCATCTGTAATACTGGCATCGACAACCTTCTTGTAAACAGCTTTCTTTTCAGTTTTCTCTCGTTTTGGAAGTTTTACATTAAAGGAAAAATTGAATTTAAATCCTTGTAATAACGAAAGGACAAATACTAAAGGCGAAATAATAATTGCAATAATATCATTTCTGTAATCAGTGAAAGAACATCTTGCAATCAACATAGATAATGACCTAACAAGTAAAAATCCGGCTAATAAAGTCAATATAGTTTTAAAACCGATAAATGCTGAAAATAAAACCGGTACAAATATTATCACCGAAAATAATGCTGCTATTAAAAGAACAAACGTAATGTCAGAAGGGTAAATTAATGATAATAAAAGTTCTTTAGTTCTAAAATTACCTGATAATAATGATGCTATGTTATTTTTAAACGTGATTAAACTCTTGTATCTATTCTTAAATACACTGGTCACAAGACTTGTAAAAGTTTCGGAAAACTGCTTATATGCGCAAAGCTGCGATGAATATGCAACACAAATATTTGCCTGACTCAATTTAAACGAATATTCATATTCTTCGAATCCGTTATCTGAGATTGAATATTTGATTTTTTCAAGTATATCCTGTCTAATAGCCCATAGTCCCTGGTCAAGAATATTTGACAGTGAAGCATAACATCTGCCATGTTTCATAACCCTGTACTTAACTTTGTTTATAGTGCAAAAAATGCTTGTCATTACATCAGGATAATTATTGGTTGGAACAACCTCACCTATTAATACCGGATTTTCAAGCAAAGCAGCATTAAATCTGGATAAGAAATTTGACTTAACACTACAGTCTGCATCAAGAAAAACAAAAGCATTAGTATTTCCGCCTGATAAGATTCTTTCCAACAACCAGGCTATTGCTTTGCTTCTACCTATTGGTTTAGAATCTATACTAATTCGCCACAACCTTGAACCACCAAGAATTTCAAGTAGTTTTGCACTATTATCATCACAGTTATCAAGAATTACATTAATTGAATACTTATCCTGATCGTAATCCTGTTTTTTTAATGTTTCGATAAGATCAATTATTGTCGAAGAATTATTATGAGAATAAACAATTACTGTAATATTCTGCTGATATTGAGGAGTATAATTCCTTTTTTCAATATCAGTAATGCGTCCTTTTGAAGAACAACTGACAATATATAACTGAAGCAATATGTAAAATACTAAAAATACAAAACTGATCCATGCAAAAAGATCAACTAAAAACATTGTTTAATCAGTCTCCTCAATCCTTTCAAATAAACTAAATAAAGAAATCTTAATTATTTAATATAATACAGTTCTATCACAAATTATATACTTTAATAAAGAAAATTAGCATAACTTATAAAAGAAGTTATTTCATCACCAATAAAGGATACTTAACTCATTCACAAATTATAAAATTTATTTATTAGTCACATAGAAAACTTTATAAAATAACCTGATTGAAGTATATTATTAAAAAGTAAAGTATCTAGGTAAAAACTCTGGTGTATTCATATTTATGATAACTGATTTTGTTGGTCAATGCGTAATTAACCTGTATAAAACCCTGAAGTACATAGTAACAGGCAGAGTAAATATTAAAAACACACTTATCCAATCTGCAATAATTGGATATGATTCAGTACCAATTGCATTGGTTATTGCTCTTGTTAGCGGAGCTGTACTTGCATTACAGGTATCCAGACAATTTGTACTTACAGGTGCAGAATCCAATATTGGAGGCTTAATATCAGTTGCAATCATCAGGGAAATGGCACCTATATTTGCTGCTCTTTCGATCGGGGCACGGGCTGGTACAGCTATTGCAGCAGAAATAGCTAATATGCAGGTTACAGAACAGATTGATGCTATTAAAACCTTGAAAATTGACCCTATTGAATATATATTTGTTCCAAGAATAATTGCCGGAGTATTTATGGTACCGTTAGTTACAATTCTGTCGGAATTTATCGGTATTATGGGAGGGATGTGGATAGCAGATTTCACAGTTGACGTACATCCAAACAGATATTTGAATTCAGTCTGGCTTTATACAAGTGCGCATGATATTGAAGTCAGCCTTATAAAAGCAGCAACTTTCGGACTCCTAATTACACTTATATGCGCAACTCACGGCATGACAACCAAAGGCGGCGCAAGAGAAGTAGGTATTACCACAACAAAAGCGGCTATCGGTACAGCACTTGCCATACTGGTTTTTGATTATTTCCTGACCTGGATTTTTTACGGTTAGAACGAGTTTTTAAATTATTGGGTTCTTTTTTGGTATTCCGGCTTTTCGGGGATAAATAGCGGGAGTATGCCTGATTTTATTTACTATAACAAGACTGCGCTCTAAAGGCTCATCTTCTGGCAGAAAATAGGAAGCAACTTCTTTTAATTTTCCTCCCAATGATAAAATGGCTTTTGAAGCTTGATTTAATTCTTCCTGAACTTCTTTAGCTTTATAAGCAACAAACAACCCATCAGTTTTAACAAATGGAATACAATATTCACTTAATATTGACAACTGACTTACTGCCCTTGAAACAGCTATGTCGAATTTTTCCCTGTATTTTTCATTATGACCAATATCTTCTGCTCTCGCAGTGATTATTTCAACCCTTTTCTCAACCCCTAGTTCCTTAACTAAAAGTTCGATAAATTTTGTTTTTTTACCGACCGAATCTACTGCACATAATTGCCAATCAGGATTGGCAATTATCAGTGGAATACCCGGAAATCCACCACCGGATCCTATGTCTATAACTTTTAGTTCAGCATTAAAATTCAAATATTCTTTTAACAGATTCAATGACAGCGAATCAATAAAGTGTTTAACTATAACTGTCTTTTGTTCTGATGAACTTACAATATTTGTATGCTGATTATAGTCATTTAAAAAATGCCAGTATGTTATAAACTGTTCTAATTGTTTATCTGAAAGCAATATATTATATTTTTCGGAGGTATTTAATAATAATTGCCAATTATCTTCATCAGTCATATTTGCCTCAATTAAATGGTACTGAAATCTCTACATAAACCATAAAAAAATTATACCAGATCCTGTTTCGTCATACTTTTTAAAATTGCATTGAATTTTGCTTCGCTTATTTCTGAGATTACATGTCTGAATCGTCTTTCAATCTTTTCCTTGCTGTCTGTTGAAATGGTATTTCCTATTGTCTTTCTTGCCAGAATAAAAGCTTTGACTGCCTTTTCATAATTCTTCAGATAAAAGTAAAGATCGCCTATATCAAGAAAACTCATTGCAATAAAATAAGGATCATTTATCTTCTTTGCAATTGCAAGTTCTCTATGGAAATTATCAAAAGCATTGGTTATGTTTCCGCTTTCAAAATACAAATTGCCGAGTCTGGACAGAGTTTTATACTGATCTTCCCAGCTGTTCATTTTTGTATCTATCTCAAGAGATTTGAGATAATACTCTTTTGCCTGGCTCTTATCATCTATTTCCTCATATATTGCTGCTATATTTGCATAAGAAGAAGATAAATTGGGATTTTTTTCATAATTTGAACATATTTCATTACTTCTTTTATAAAACTCCAAAGCTTTATCGAAATTTTTCATATCGTCATGCACAAGAGCAAGCTTAAAACAGACAACAGCCTTCATTTCTTCATCTGCAATCTTCATAGCTTGTTCATAAGCTTCTTTATAAAATCTGAGAGCAAAATCCAAATCTTCTCTGTAATCATAAATTTCCCCAACTCCCATTAAAGCTTCAATATGAGTTTTTTCGGGAATTTTTGAATCAGTATTATCAAGTATTTTATGATAATACTGAAGAGCCAGATCATGTTTAAAACAATCACTGTAAATATTAGCAATATTTAATACTGTCTGAACAGCATTTGAATTATCATTCAGTCCGGCAAACATTTGATAAGCTTTGTTATAATACTCGATTGCATCATCAAGTTTGTTTACTTCTCTTAAAACATTTGCAATAGAAAAAGAAATGTTTGCAAGAGAAGCTGTATCATCAATATTTTCGGATACTTCATAGGCTTTTTTTAGATTAGTAAGCACAAAATCAACTTTATCGCTGCTTATTGGTCCATTTGCCATATTCAGGTAATAATCTCTAAAATCTTCTATATTAGTGGATTTTAATTCCTGCTCTGTAGAAATATCCGGCTCAAGGACAGTATATAACTCTTCCGAATCACTTTTTTTATCTGTACTTTCATCATTTAAAAGAAGTTTTTCTTCTTCTGTGAGTTCAATTGTCAGGTCTGCATCAACATAGACATCATTATAAGGCGAAGTATTCTGAATATGCATTTCTTTTGAGGCTTCTGTCTGTCTGACATTATCTACAGCAGGCATATCAGAAGTTGTCTCTGAATCTTTTAATTTGTATAAAGAAACAAGATGACTATCAGTCATATATTGAATTTTTTGATTATTGTCAAGACTAAAATTTTTATCAAGTTTTGTCAGGCAAATATAGTGGTAATACTGCTCTGAATGGAGAAGTTTTCTTGATATTGAAAAAAATCTATCTTCAAGTTTTTTTGAAATCTGCTCAGAATATAATTCATGCCAATATTTATGGATTTTTATTTTTTCTGAATAGGGAACAGTTTTATAGACATATTCCTTTAAGGATTTTTTTATATAATACTCATCTGCATTGCTTGTTAAAATCATACGCTCCTGTAAATATTGTGCTGTATCTTCAGGATTCTCAGACAGATGCAGATTTTTTATAGCAGCCATATCAATATAATTGCGTATTATTGACAAATGCCATGTTAAATTTCTTGAAGAATCAGCAATATTATCATAGATTTTTTTTACAATATAGTCTTCAAATCCGTCATCTGAAGAAGTATAATCCTTTATTATATCAAATGCATTCAGCTTTAAATGCTTAACAGCACTTATAAAAAGTTTCATGCTTTCAGGATATCCTCTGGAAATTTCATAAAGCTGATAAAGGGTACTTTCTGAACAATCTATATTGCTGTTATTTAATAACATTAAAGCATCTGTTTCTCCTAATCCACCCAGCCTGTGAGACATGATATTATTTCTTCCTGTTTTAAGTTCCAGAGGCAATTTTCTGCCTGAAATTATAACTTTAACAAACGGTGTAGCAAGAATATAATTTATAAAATTATTCAATTCTCTATCAATTGTCTCAGATTTATCCTTTAAAATGTTTTCAAAACCGTCAATTACAACTAATAGAGGTCTTTTTAAACTTTTTAAATAATTTATTAATCTTTCATCAATTGATTGATTGCCAAAACTTTTATAAGTCCTTGTAAATTCTGGATCTTTCAGAAAATATCTATGCAGATACCTGTAAAAATTGAGTATTATATCATCCTGATTTGTTATTTGAGAACATTTATAATAAAAACACAGAACATTTTCTTCGAGCACAGCTTCTACGGATCTAATTAGTGTAGTTTTACCTGTTCCCTGAAATCCGCTTATCAAAATCAGATTTTGCTCATTAGAATTAAGCGAATCAAAAATATCATTTAAATAATTTTTCCTGTTTATAAAACAGCTTATAAAATCATCATGAATTTTATCTTCAGGAAAAAACTTTCTGATATCTTCAGAGGATACTGCAGAAGATGTCAGAAATTCGCTGATACTATTTTTTATAAACGGCAAATGTTTTGTATTTTTTTCCATAAAGTAATTTTACAATATTTTTCAATTTTAGTAATGATAAATGATATAAGATATTTTATTCTTGCTTAAAATGCTGACGAATTTAAAAAACATCGTTCTTTATTTCTTCATGCGTCCAAGTCGTCCAATTTTAAAATTACTAAAACTGACTGTTTCCGTTATTTTCTACATGCGATATTGCTGTGGTAAAGATTAAAGAGCTCTTTTAACTATTCTTCACCACTCCCCTACAGGAAACTCTATACTTAACATTTATATAGAAAATTATGGAAAAATATGATTTATGTGAGATAATCCTTAAAAGTCGTAGTCTATTTTAAGAGATTGAGGGTTTTAACAATATGACAACAGATACACAGAAAATAAAAGTTGCAGTTTGCGGTGCCTGCGGAAGAATGGGACAAGAAGTTATTAAAGCAGTTAATAATCAAAAGGATATGGAACTGGTAGCTGCTATTGATATTAGCAATGCAGGTAAAGATATCGGAGAAATCACCGAAAACAAAGCATGCGGTGTTGTTATAGAAGACTCTCTCAAAGATGCTCTTTTAAAAAGTAGAGCAGACGTTATAGTCGACTTCACAAGCCCGGATATTATCTTTAATAACGCAAAAATCGCTCTTGAATGTGGAGTAAGTCCGGTAATCGGAACCACAGGACTGTCTGACGGACAGGTAAAAGAACTCGAAAAATTATCAAAAGAAAAAAATATATCAGCTTTAATAGCTCCAAACTTTACAACAGGTGCTGTCTTAATGATGATGTTTGCACAAACAGCAGCAAAGTACTTTGACAATGCAGAAATAATTGAACTGCATCATAATAAAAAGAAAGATGCACCATCCGGTACTGCAATTAAAACAGCTCAAATGATGGCTAAAAACAAATCAAATTTTGCCAGCGGTAATGTTCCTGAAATAGAACTTATCAAAGGTGCAAGAGGCGGTGTTTCTGAATCAGATATTCATATTCACAGCGTCAGAATGCCAGGTTATATGGCCAGTCAGGAAGTTATGTTTGGATCTCTCGGTCAAGTTTTAACTATAAGACATGATTCAGTTGATAGATCCTGTTATATGCCCGGTGTTGTTATGGCTATAAGGTATGTAACATCAAATAACGAATTCGTATACGGACTTGAAAATATTTTATGAGGTAGATAAAAAATGAATCAACCGAACATCGCAGTTTTAGGCGCAACAGGAGTTGTAGGCAACCACATTTTAAGTATCCTTGAAGAGAGAAATTTTCAATTTAATAGCATTAAATTCTTAGCAAGCGCAAAAAGCGCCGGAAAAGAAATAAAATTCAAAGGTAATACTTATTTTATAGAGGAAGCAAAACCTGAATCATTTGAAGGCGTTGATATAGTGCTTTCTTCAGCAGGCGCTGCAACAAGTAAAGCCCTTGCACATGAAGCCGTAAAAAGAGGCGCTGTTGTTGTTGATAATACAAGCTTATTCAGAATGGAAAAAGATGTTCCACTTGTTATTGCCGGTGTAAACGATGAAGACATAAGAAAACATAATGGAATAATAGCAAATCCTAACTGCTCAACTTCTCAGCTGATGCTTGTACTAAAACCGCTTCATGATGCAGCTAAAATCAAAAAACTGGTTGTAAGTACATATCAATCCGTTAGCGGAGCAGGAAAAGCCGCTATTGATGAACTTACAGACAGTTCAAAAGCTGTTTTAAATAATCAGGAATTTGAAAATAAAGTATTCAAAAAGAATATTGCTTTTAACCTGATTCCTCAAATCGATGTATTTATGGACAATGGTTATACAAAGGAAGAGATGAAACTTGTAAATGAAACAAAAAAAATCCTTCATCTTCCTGAAGAAACTCCAATATCTGCAACAGCAGTTAGAGTACCTGTTGTAATCAGCCACAGTGAAGCTGTAAACGTTGAATTTGAAAAACCAATCACTCCTGATGAAGCAAGAAAGATTCTATCCGAAGCATACGGAGTAGTAGTCGAAGACAACCCGACAAACTTTGAATTTCCAACTCCACGTGAAGCAGCAGGAAAGGATCCTGTTTATGTAGGCAGAATCAGAAAAGATTTAGCCAGCGAAAATGGTATTGTTATGTGGGTTGTAGCTGACAACTTAAGAATCGGAGCAGCTCTCAACACAGTCAGAATAGCTGAAAAGCTTGTTGAAATGGGTCTCATTAAGAAATAACAATATTTCTTGTGTCATGCTGAACTTGTTTCAGCATCTGTTAAATCATAGATCCTGAAATGAATTCAGGATGACAAAATATCAATATTTCATTTACCATTACTAATAAGATAGAAAATATAGGAGCAAAATTATGAGCATTAGATACGATGCAGGTGAAGTAATTACAGCAATGGTCACTCCCTTTAACGAAAAAATGGAAGTGGATTATTGTGCAGCAGAAAAACTTGCAAAATACCTTGTTGCTAATGGTTCCGATTCCATTCTGGTGGCTGGAACCACTGGCGAATCACCAACATTAACTCATGAAGAAGAACTTGAACTTTTATCAGTAGTAAAAAGCGCTGTCGGAAGTAAAGCCAAAATAGTTATGGGTGCAGGTTCTAACTGCACAGCAACAGCGGTTGAAATGTCAAAGAAAGTTCAGGCAAAAGGCGCTGATGCTATTTTATCTGTTGTTCCTTACTACAATAAACCCTCCCAAAGTGGTTTGATTGAGCATTTCGGTACAATAGCCAGATCAACCGATCTTCCTATAATTCTTTACAATATTCAGGGCAGAACCGGCATCAATATGCAGGGTGATACAATTGCCAAATTAGCTAAAGAATACAATAACATCACATCGGTTAAACAAAGCAACTCTGACCTTGATCTTGTTTCAGAAATCGTAACCAAATGCCCTGATGATTTTACTGTATACAGCGGAGATGACAGTTTGACGCTTCCAATGTTATCATTAGGAGCATATGGAGTAATTTCAGTTGCATCTCACTTAATAGGTACTGAAATCAAAAACATGATCACAAAATTCAAAGCCGGTGATGTTAAAGGTGCAGCACAACTACACAGCAAGTGCTTCCCACTCTTTAAAAATCTCTTTATAGCACCAAACCCGACTCCATTAAAAGCAGCTCTTAGTGAGTGGGGTATTGTAGCTAACAGAGTAAGACTTCCTCTCGTGACAATCTCAGAAGAGGAAAAAGCAAAAATATTAAAAGTGCTTGCAAGCTACCAAAAACTCTCAGCATAAAAGTAAAATATTTAAGAACGAGTTTGGTTAAAGCCTCCAACGCCTTGCCAAGCAAGCTGTTTCGGCTTTAGCGAGCACTCCAGCTTCGCACGAGCCTTTTACAGTTATAATTGGATTTTACTGTTTATAACAAGACAGGCTCTAAAATATTTAACAAAAAATCAGGACACTATAATATATGTGTCCTGATTATTAATTGAAAAGATTATTATTGAGATAAATACTTTGCTGCGCAACCCAAACCAGTTGTCGCACATGTATTCTCGCTAGTATCATGAGCACCCCATAACATATTAGAACCAGAACTTCCCCATGGACTAATTTTATTGGAATAAAGGTATATACCGTACAAATCTTTCCCAAAGGTATTAGGTTTTTTAAAACCGTTAACATCAACAAGAAAAAATCCGCAAAAAGTACTTCCTGATGCACCACATATATCATACTCATGATTAAATATAATCAGGGATCCATTATTAAGAGTTGCAGCCACACCTGAGCCGGCAATACCACTAGCTGAATTACCGTTTAAATAATAATAATTTGCTGGCCAACAATTACCTGCCATTGCAGCATTACTGCATGTACTGGAATAAGTTAAATATTCCAAATACTTATTTCTAAAACAGTCATTATTATCAGTACTTCCACATAAACCACTTATAGTTCCCCCATTACCCATCATTACTCTCGTAGTAGCCTGACTTAAATCAGCATAAGTTTTTTTCCAGGCTGTTTTAAACTCAGCCTGTTGTGTATCCTGCAAGAGAGCTGGAATAACTATAGAACTAATAACTCCCACAATTAACAGAGTTATCAGGACTTCTGCCAG
>JAQVCB010000162.1 GCA_028689995.1 Candidatus Gastranaerophilales bacterium | reverse complement strand
AAAAAATGAAAATAAAAAAACCTAAAAGTATTTTTTTAAAAAAACGAGTATTTAAAAAAAAATCTTGTAGATATGTCACGGAGATAGTATGATTTTGTTTACAAAAATTATTCTTAAATTTTAATTGTGATACTTAGGAGAAATTCTGGTAAGGGCAAGGTAATATGGTACAAAATATGGAAATACAACATGATGTGCAAGATCAAGAAAAGATTTTAGTTGTCGATGATGAGGCAAGTATTCGCAGGATCTTGGAAACCAGGCTTAAAATGGTTGGATATGAAGTAATTACTGCTGCAGATGGAGAAGAAGCTCTTGACGCTTTTTCAAAACATAATCCTGATCTCATTATTCTTGATGTTATGATGCCAAAGCTTGATGGTTATGGCGTTACAAGAGAAGTAAGAAAAACATCGGAAATTCCTATAATTATACTTACAGCTTTAGGTGATGTTTCAGAGCGTATTACCGGATTGGAACTCGGTGCAGATGATTATGTAATCAAACCTTTTAGTCCTAAAGAATTAGAAGCTCGTGTAAAAGCTGTTCTCAGGAGAACAAATCAAAAAGAAGCTGTTGGAACAGGAAAAGTTGCCAAGAACGTCATTGTAACAGGTTCTCTTAGAATTGATACAAGCAGACGACAGGTTTATCGTAAAAATGAACGCATCAGACTTACAGGAATGGAATTTAGTTTGCTTGAACTGTTAGTGAGCAATTCTGGTCAAGCTTTCTCCAGAAATGAAATCCTTCAATATGTCTGGTCATATCCACCGGATCATAGAATAGATACAAGAGTTGTTGATGTTCATATAAGCAGATTAAGATCAAAACTTGAAGTTGATCCTGCAAATCCTGAACTTATTTTAACAGCCCGTGGTATTGGTTACATGTTCCAGAGAATTAATTAGTAAACTAGTAATCAAGAGATTTAACAAAAAATTCGATCTTAAATGGTCGGATTTTTTGTTTGAAATTTATTCTCTTAATTTGCCATTCAGGGTTGATGAAGTATACTATTAGGAGACCGCTACATAATTTAAATTTTTGATTTTTTGCAAAAATTTATGGTCGACTTTTATAAAAGCGAAAGCCCGAAAGGACGGGTTTGGCTCGACAGTTAAGGCTGAAGGCTAGATATCACATTAGAGAATATGTAAAAATTTGGGAGAAAACCGTGGGATACAGGATTTTATCTAAAAAAGAATTAAGCGAAAATCTTTTTGAAATTGTTGTAGATGCACCATTTATTACAAGAAGAGGAAAAGCAGGACAGTTTATAATATTAAGAGTTGATGAAAATGGAGAAAGAATTCCGTTAACTATTGCAGATATTAATAAAGAAAAAAATGAATTAACAATAGTTTTTATGGCTGTAGGGTATACCACAAAAAAACTTGCACAATTAAATGTGGGAGATGAAATTCAGGATTTAGTCGGACCTCTGGGAGTCCCGACAGAAATTAAGAAATTTGGAACAGTTGTTTGCGTTGCAGGCGGATATGGAGCTGCGCCCTGTTATTTAATTGCCAAGGCTTTCAAAGAAGCAGGAAACAAAGTTTATATGATCATGGGCGCAAGACGTGGAGATCTTATTTTCTGGCAGGATAAGATGCGTGAAGCATCAACCGAGCTATTTATTACTACAGATGATGGAAGTCTCGGAAGAAAAGGCTTTGTTACAGAAGTATTAAAAGAACTTATGGAAAAAGAGCAGATTGATCATGTCATGGCCGTAGGCCCGATGCCTATGATGAAAGCAGTAGCTGAACTTACAAGACCTGAAAATATATATACCGTTGCAAGCATGAATCCAATCATGGTTGATGGAACCGGAATGTGTGGAGCATGCAGAGTAACTGTTGGTGGCAAGATCAGATTTGCCTGTGTAGAAGGTCCGGATTTTGATGCACATCAAATTGATTTTGATGAAGTAACTCAAAGAACAAGAATATACAGAGATCAGGAAGCCATGCTAAGAGATCAGGACTGTAATTTAATTAAACAGGCAGAGAAAGTTTATCCGGTTTAAGTTAGAATGCCGTTTTAAATATAATTACTACTAAAATAATTTTTATTTATTGCATGAGCTGCATTCACCATATAGTTCAAGTTTGTGCCCGGTGATATTAAATCCTGTTGCCATTGAAATACTCTTTTCCAGCTCTCCCAGAGGACAATTCTCAAGAGGAGTCATTTGATTGCACTTTATACAGATAATATAGTGTTTATGATCGTCTCTGATTAATTCATACCGGGCTTTTTTATCATCCATAATAATAGATTTTGAAGTAATATTATTTGATGTCAGCTTTTCCATAATTCTATAAACAGTAGAAATAGATACAGTTTCTTTTTTTTCTCGAAGTCGATTATAAATACAATCAACTGTTAGAGGATTTTTTGATTTTTCAAGAATATCAAGAACAGCTTTTCTGTTTTTAGAAGTTCTGCAACTTTTTAATTCTAATAAATTGCCTTTTTTAAACAATTTAATAACCTTTCATTTTGTTATAACAATCTCTGCAATAGACAGGTCTATCACCTGTTGGCTGAAAAGGAACCTGAGTTTCACATCCACAGCCTGCACAAATTGTATCATACATTCGTTTTTGTGGATAACCCCCGCTGCCGTAATTACCTCTGTATGAATTTTTCTTTGCATTACGGCATGGTTTACAGCGTTTCGGAAAATTAATTAAACCTTTTTGTTCATAAAATTCCTGTTCACTTGCACTAAATACAAACTCACATCCGCAATCTTTACATTGAAGGGTAATGTCTTCAAAACTCATTCTGATACCTTTTTAACCTTATTCAATAATATAGACAATAAACAATATGATAATGCAAATGATTTGCATTATCAAGTATTATAGTGCTAAAATTATAATTATTTTAAAGGTTAATTAGAATGTCAATATCAGTTAATTTTAAGACTTTTGGAAAGTATTTAGATCAGCCTGCTCTGGTTAAAGGACTATATAGTACTGCACCTCTGGTTCTTTCAACAGGAGCAACAGGTTATGGACTATATGATATATACAAATCTCCCAAAAAAGAAAGAAAAAATAAATTGATTCAAAACTTTTCTATTTTGCTATTTACTGTTTCTTCTGCTCTTATAGCTACAAGGGGCCTTAAAATAAAAGGAAAACAAATATTTGAAGGTTTGATTGAACTTCCGCATCTTCATAAGAATGATTTAGAAGAAGTCTTAACTAAAGTCTCTGATAACAAGCTAAAAAAACTTATAAACAAGGTCAAAGACGAAAAAATACTTAAATTACCAGAAGTTAAATATTTAGCAGACGAACTGGAAAATAAATTTAAAGGAAAAAATTTTATAAGCAAAATAATTCCTGATTCTCATAACCATAATCCTTTTGAAGAACTTGGAAAATTATCTTTATTGGGGTTAATACCTGTATTTGGAGGTATAACAGGAGGTATTGTCGGAGATAAACTAACAAAGCAGGATTGGAAGAAAAAACTTCCCGATAAGATTAAAGAAGGATCTTACCAATATTTGAATAATATATTTTTATGCAATGTGGGTGCAGGCATTGCATTACTATCAATGAACAAGTTTAATGTAAAATCAAAAGCAATAAGATTTGGTGCTATGCTAACCGGAGTAATTGGTGTCGGGTTAGTAGCAGGCAGTGCTATTGCAAATTTTATCGGTAAAAACTTTATTAACCCTGCATTTGATAAAAATACGCATACTCATAAACAGCATAATTTTTATTCAATGTTTAAAGATTTGAATGATGAAAGACATCCTGAAGTTCTTGATGTAAGTCTGCACATTGATGATATTGCTTCTGTTGGATTTATTTCGGGATTTAAATGGATTGGTCCTGTATTACCAAT
>JAQVCB010000049.1:17124-18439 GCA_028689995.1 Candidatus Gastranaerophilales bacterium | reverse complement strand
TTTTGCCTTGAATTCTGGTGTGTACTGTTTAAATTTTCCACTCATTTTTTTTCCTTTCGTTTCTTCTATTTTACCGAAAGGAAATACTTTCTACTTTTTCCTGTCCGATTTTCTCAGGACATTATAGTCGTTTTTATGGATGAATATTCCATTTAAGCCTGTATATATTTGATTGGAACATTTTGAGCAATAAGAAGTGATGTATAAGCATGTTTAAATCATGCCAATTGAGTTCTTTTTGCTCCAAGAGTGAAGCCAAGAGATTTTATAATAGTGCTAATGGTTGTAAAATTTGGATTTGATTCGTTATCAAATATTCTATAAACATGTTGTCTACTTACACCTGTTATTCTGGATAGTTCAGTTACAGAATATTTAGCCCTTGCGAGATGTTCAAGAGCAAGCATTAATGCTTTAGTGTCATTATCTTCCATATAAGCCTCAAGTGAAGCATTTAAATATGCCTCTGCTTCATCAGGGTCTTTAAGTTTTTTTATCAGGTAGTCTTGATAATCTCTCATATTAGACACCCACCTTTCTTGTTTTATAGTCTTTCCAGTAATTTTTTGCTTTTTCTATATCTCTGTCCTGCGTATCTTTATCACCACCATTGAGTAATATAACCACAATATCATTGTCAATTCCATAGTATATCCTGAATCCAGAGTTGTTCATAAACCTTAATTCATATACACCATTATCTAAATGTTTATGATCTCCAAAATTGCCTAAAATAATTCTGTCAAGCCTTACTCTTATTCTTGCTCTGTCAGTTATTTCAAGAGATTCCAGCCATTCAGAAAATGGCTCTTTTTCTCTGTCGGTACTATAAATTTCCAGTTTATAAATTTGTTCTATCATAATATTTATATTGTAACATATTTGTGACACATTTCAACATAACTTACTATATTGTAACATTTATGTGACATTATTTTTTTGCTTATCAAAATTGGTATTAATTCAGAGAAACAAAACGAAGTTAATCGTAATTGATCTAAAAGCTTTAATACATTTTATTAATTTTTTGTTCTTTCAATTTTAAAATTTCTTGTTGCAACCATGTTGCAAAAATTCCCAGCAACACAAATAAACAGAATGAATTCGGTCGAAATGTCAATTCGTAAACCTGTTTAATTAAACTAAATTTATTGTAAATGAGTTAAGAAGCCCTAAATACAAGCAATAGAGATGACATTGTTTACGAAACAGTTGCTCTACCAACTGAGCTATGCTGGCATGTATTTTTAAGATTAAGGAAGCAGGAAAAAATTCTCAGGCATTTATTTAAATCTTGTCTATGTGTCATGCTGAA
>JAQVCB010000049.1:0-17024 GCA_028689995.1 Candidatus Gastranaerophilales bacterium | reverse complement strand
CTGCATCGTTCAAAAGGGCTTCCGGGTTTTCCAAACATGAACCTGAAAACAAGAAATCTTTTGTTCAACAATTCTATAAGCTCACTGCCAATACAGTCAAACTTTGTTAAAGCGTTATCTGCCTTATTTAATAAGCTTGACGGAATTTCAGGGACTTTTTTGTTTATTTTATCAAGATTACAGTTTGTGACAGATAGAGAAGAATTTGTTTTATCAACCGTCTTTGTAACTTCCAGAATATTTTTATTAACTATAGGCATATTTTGACTGAGAGATTCCAGATTAGTTACGGTTTTATTTATTGTTTCAGGTGCCGTTGTAATAATTTGCTTTATTTCTTTACTTTGTATAATTTGATCAAGTTCTTTAATTGAGCTGGAAGAATATTTTATTGTGGACTTAATATCACTTTTTACCTGCGGATCGTCAATAATTTCTCGCAAATTACTTAAAATAATACCTATATCACTGCTTGATTTTTTAATCTCACTCAATAATTCACCATTGTTACTTTTTAAAGCACCTTTCATAGCTTCAGTCAGGACTAACATATTATCTAAAAGAATTTTTAATTTACCTGTTTCAAATTCTGCAATCAAATATTTGTCTAATCTCTCATATGCGGCAGTTCCTTCCATAACATCTCCATCCGACAACAATTGTGAAGAAGGATTTTTAGGATAACTTATAGAAAAATATCTGGCACCGTAAAGATCTTCTGTTTTTAGTATTATATCAATATTTTTAGGAAGTTTTAAATTTTTATAATTAATTTCAACGTAAAAAAGGATATATTTTTGATCACCTGAAAGCTCAACTTTAGAAACATCACCAACTTTATATCCTCTATAATAAACCGTAATATCGCGTCTTGGAAAATTCTGCAATATTGGAGGAGTGTCCCCAAATTTAACAATTATTGTCATTTGTGGCTTATGTATGGTTTTATAAACAAAAAATCCTCCAAATATAAGCAATAAAAATAGAGCAACTGCCATAAGCCTTTTTTTTCTCATAAAAATAAATCTCAAATTCTTCTTATGAGATTATTAGAAATTAAACTGTAATTTTCAGTCAATAAGAAGATAAGCTATTTATGATGCTAATAAAGACTGATGCATAACTACCAAAATTTAAACCGTTATATTACCTATTACTATCAAAAAAATCTTCTTGTTATAAAGTAAAAGCATAATATATAATCAAATTTATTGAATTAATTTTGTTGGAAAGCGTTGTCAATGTATCAACAAACTACAAATAAAAAACACCGGGCATTCACTCTTGCTGAAGTGTTAATAACATTACTTATAATCGGTGTTATTAGTTCTATTGTTATCCCCGGATTAATTAATGATACCAAAGAAGCCGAATACAATGTCGGAGTCAAAAAAATCTATGCAGAACTTATTCAGGCAACTATGCAAATTCAATCTCCGGATTCAGATGTAATAATACCCTCAACAAATGATCCAATTGGAGTAAGAAGTGCTTATGGAAGTGTGTTTAGCTTTATTAAAACTGATACTGCCGGAAATATATGGGGTACAGTAGGAGCAGGATCTTCAAGCACTTATAGAAATTATAAAGGAACAGCACCAGCATACATGCACTTATATGATTACAAGCCGGCTGCAATACTGGCAAACGGAACCTTTATAGGATTTACTTCTCCGTACCGTGAAAGCAATGGGTGGCATGAAATATACGTTGACATAAATGGAAGCAAAGGCCCTAATATGCAAGGGGTTGACGTCTATTTATTTATTTTATTATATACTAATGGATATTACAAATTATTACCAAATGGCGCTGCCGGAACTCCATGGGGTACACCGAGTGATTGCGCTGCCGGTTCAACCTCTTACTATTCAAGCTGGCCTTGTACTGCTAGAAGACTCCTAGATCCTGAACATATGCCCTAGTCAGGCTAATATTACTTATTAAATAACTATATTATTTCTTATTGCCTCGATAATTCTTTTAGCAGCAAAGCCATCACCATATGGATTCACCGCCGAAGCCATTTTTTTATAATTTTCTTCTGAATCAAGAAGTTCTTGAACAGTATTGACAATTTTTTCAGTATTTGAACCTACAAGCCTGACTGTTCCATAATCTATAGCTTCCGGTCTTTCTGTTTCATCTCTTAAAACAAGGACAGGTTTGCCTAAAGAAGGTGCTTCTTCCTGAATACCGCCTGAATCGGTTAAAATTATGTGAGAATCCTTAATAAGACTTGCAAATGGAGCATAATCAAGCGGATCAATTAATTTTACCCTTGAAATGCCTTCAAGCATTTCAAAAACCGTTTTTCTTACATTTGGATTAAGATGAACAGGATAAACAACCTGAATATCAGAATTTTTTTCAACAAGCATCCTGACTGCTGTGCAAATATCTTCAAGAGGTTTGCCGAAATTCTCTCTTCTATGCGAAGTTAAAAGAATTGTTTTCAGATTTTTTTCAAGATTCAAAGCAGAAAGATCAACTTTATGATTTTCAACAGTATACAAAAGAGCATCAATAACGGTATTTCCGGTTAGAAAAATATTATCTTTTATTCCTGAATTATTAAGGTTATCAACCGACCTTTGAGTCGGAGCAAAGTAAAAAGTAGAAACTGCATCCGCCACAACCCTGTTTATTTCTTCAGGAAACGGATAATATTTATTGAAAGTCCTAAGCCCTGCTTCAACATGTCCGACGGGAATTTTTGCATAAAAAGCAGAAAGGCTGGCAGCTAAAGTTGTTGTTGTATCTCCATGCACCAGAACAATATGAGGGTTTATTTTTTCAAAAACATCTTTCATCTGAAGAAGAACTTCAGATGTTAAATGCCATAAATCCTGATCAGGTTTCATGACATTCAGGTCAAAATCGGGTTTTATATTAAACAGTTCAAGTACCTGATCAAGCATCTGCCTGTGCTGTGCGGTTACACATACAATAGATTCAAATATATCAGGATATTTGTTAAGTTCCATAACAACAGGAGCCATCTTTATAGCTTCAGGTCTTGTTCCGAAAACTGTTAAAACTTTTATCTTTTTCATAAATTAATTTTTCAAAAATCCTTACGGTCACATAATATTATAAAGAAAGCTTTAAAACAAAAAAGTTAAAATTATTTTAAGATATAAAATAAAAAATAAACTTTATCACAAAATAATTTTATAAATTTTTTATAAAAACCGAAAATATATACCTTTAAAGAATCATTTTTTTTGTTATATTTATTTTATATCTTAATTTAGACAATAAAATATATTTTTATTTTATAAATAATATTAAAATATGTCTGATAAGGAACAATTTGAATGACAAAAAACTTTTATTCTGACAAATTATCTCTTCAGCAAATTTCAGGTATAAAGTTTTTTTCAGAATTTAATAAACAGGATTTAGATACATTATTGAACATTATTAAGTTTCATAAATTTAACAAAGGCGATCATGTAACCGATAGAGGTGATGATTCCCATAAAATATATTTAATTATTGAAGGTGCGGTTAAAATATACAAAAAAATGTATAAAGGAGAAGAAAAACTTGTTGGTTCATTTCAAGATCAACAATATTTTGGCGAAATGGCTTTTCTTGATGGAACAAATGTTGTTGCTGACACAGATCTAATTATTGCAGAACTTGTATGGAATGAATTTTACAGTATTTTTAATAAAAAACCAGAAATTATTCACCAAACATATAAAAACACTGTCCAATCCCTAAATTTAAAATTAAAAAAGACAAATTCTCTTCACAATAAAACTAACAGATCACAAAATCTAACAAACACAACATTACTCTTAAAATAATATCAAATTACATTAAAATTATTAATAATCTTGTCTAACAAGGGCTTGCAAGCCCTTGTTAATGCGAATTGGTATAATTTATTCATAACTCATCTTTAAAAGAGCATAAAGAAGCTTATTAATCGGTACATCAATATTATATTTACGGGCTGCTTTTATGACTGCTCCCTGAAGAGCATCAATTTCAACCTGTTTTCCTGCTTCTATATCGAGCAAGGTCGAAGACTTAAAATGTGTAAAACCTTCTGTTTTTGTAAATTTTAACGCATTTTCAACATCTTCATCTGTTAAATGATGGCCTTCCATTTGAGCAACAATTTGAACTTCCTTCAATGCCCTTAAAAAACATTCCTGAGCTTCAGGAATTTCAAAATAGTTCTTTAACGGCCCTCTTACAAGAGATGTAAAACCATTATACGGAATATTTAACATCAATTTTTTCCAGAGTTCCTTTTTAATAGATGGGGTTATTCCTGCAGGAACTCCCGCATCAAGAAATATTTTTTCGATTTTTTTAACTCTTTCGCTCTCTTTCCCGTCAAGCTCTCCCAGCATAATTTTGCCGTAAGAAGTATGCTTTATCAAACCGGGCTCAGGCATGCTTGAAGTAATGAAAACAACCGAACCAATTATCTTTTCAGCCCCTATAATTTCTGAAAGAATATCCTCATTCTCAATGCCGTTTTGCAGTGAAACTATTACAGTATTATCAGATATTACATTCTTTAAAGCTTTTGCCACTTCTCTTGTGCTGTATGATTTAACGCAGAGAAGAATTAAATCTGCATCGATTAAATTTTTAAAATCATGAGCTACTTTTGGCTTTTTAATTGTAAAATCCCCGGTGTAACTCTTTACCCTTAAGCCTTCTTTTCGAAGAGCTTCAAGAGTTTTACCTCTTGAAATAAAAGTAACATCCAATCCGGCTTTTGCAAGTTTTCCGCCAAAATATCCGCCTACAGCTCCAACTCCGATCACACAGATTTTCATAATATTTCTCCAGACAAATTATTAAATTTCAACCTATTATTAATAAAAAATCACTTAAAATATTTTAAATGCAACATATCCGAGATAAAAAAGGTAAAAAAGTCCACCTGTTAACAGTGCTTCAGGTTTTAAAATCCCTTTATTTTTTACTATATTTAAGTATACAACTGCAACTGAAAGATATACGACAATTACATTTACTAATGCATCCTGCTTTAAAACCCATGGAGTAAGAGCAATACCTACCGCTGTTGGAATACAACTTTGAAATACCATTGCTCCTGTTATGTTGCCAAGTGCAAGCGTGTCTTTTTTAGCTCTTATCCAGATTACACTGTTAAATTTTTCAGGTAATTCTGTTGCAATAGGAGTGATTATAAGACTTAAAATAAGAGGATTTATTCCAAAGACTTCTGACAAAAATTTCAGGTTACCTACAAAAAAATGAGCAAGAAATATTATTCCTGCAAGAGAAACTAAAAGTTGGAGTATTATCATAGGCATTACCAAATTTTCAGGAAATTTAATATACTTGGTAAAATAAAGAGCTTCAAGTTCTTCCTGTCCGCCTTCAGGAATTTTGCTCGCAGTTCTGACAGTCTTGAATACATAAATTCCGTAAATTATGAGCAATAAGCCGGCAATTAAATGTTTTATAAAGGGAAACGGTATAAACGAACTTAAAATTGCAATTGAGTATGCAAAAACAAAATAATGAATATCCCGAAACATTATAACGGTATTTACAGGCATATCTTTTGTTCTTCTGCCTGATTTTGTGTAAAAAATCACTGCAAGACCTGTCACAAAAAACGCAAGCGTACCAAGCAGAAACGGTGCGCCAAGGATAGCACCTATACCTATTTCCGAACCTGTTTCTATATTTGAACCTGTAAGATAAGCCCCGACAATTGCGACAAGGGGAACAATTGTTTCAGGAAGAGCAGTTCCAACTGCAGCAAGCACACTTCCAACAGCTCCTTCAGAAAGATTTAACTTTTCTCCAAGATGTTCGACTGCATTTGTAAAAAATACACAGGCCAGCACTATTAGAAGTAAAATGCAAAATATTGATATTAGAGAAAATATTATTTCCACGACTGCCTCCTATTATTAAAAATTAATTGCATATTTTATGTTAAAATTTTTGAAAAGAAGTATTATAAGCTAGAATAGATATAGATAAAAACTTCTTTATAAAAAGTATAGGACAAAATTACTGATATGGAAGCATTAAATAAACTTATTGAAGCAATAAAAAAAGCTAAGAACATAGTTATTTTATCGCATGTAGGTCCGGATGGCGATACTTTAGGTTCAATGCTTGCCATGAACGAAATATTAAAACAGTATAATAACATCGAAAAAATTGACCTTATTATATCAGGCAAAATACCTGATTTGTATAAATTCTTACCCGGCATTGGCCAGACAAAAAACTCAAATAATAATGGGCTTTATAAAAGTTATGATCTTGCTATTGCGGTTGATTGCGCTTCTTTAGACCGACTTGGAGATTCTATTGATCTTTTTAGAAATGCAAAAGCTACTGCAAATATAGATCATCACATAAGCAGCGTTCAATTTGCCGATATTAACATAATAAATCCCGATGCTTCTGCTACCGGCCAGATTTTATACGACATTATTAAATCTCTTGACATTAATATTACAAAAGATATCGCAACCGATTTATATACAGCAATACTTACAGATACAGGCGGATTCAAATTTGAAAATACAAAACCTGAAACGCTTGAAGTCTGTGCCGACTTAATCAGGGCAGGTGCAGATGCTATATATATTTATCAGGAATGTCTTGAATTCAAGCCTCTTGCTATGGTCAGACTTCAAGCAAGAGCTATAGATAATGCAGTTATTACAGATAATAACAAAATAGCATATACATCCGTAACAAGAAAACTCCTTGAGAGTTTGAATGCTACAGATGATCATGTAGACGGAATTTCAAAATCATTAAGAGAAATAAATACCGTTGAAGTGGCTATTGTATTTAAAGAAACAGCAAAAGGCGATACAAAAATAAGTTTTAGAAGCAAAAGAGTTGATGTTTGCGAGATATCAAAATTTTTCGGCGGTGGAGGACATAAACTTGCGGCCGGATGCACAATTCAAAAAAATCTTGCAGACACAATCAACGAAGTCCTGCCTATAGTAAAAAAACAGATAAGCAGACTATAACAAAGTCATCATGACAAAATACAAAGCATCCACGTGACGATCGCAAGATTTGATATTAGCCTTCAGTTTCAGAATGACAAAACTTGCTAAAATCCCGTCCAAAGTAAAAATAAAACTTTTACCTATCCTACAACTTATTAGCTTGATATGTAATCTCTAACGTTGGTAAGATCTCTCGAATTATTAAAGTGTTTTAATTCGTAGTTTTAACAGCTACTTAAAAATAATTAGTACTTGATAGAGCTTTTTCAGATGGGGGTTTACTACATAAAAAGTCTATTTCTTCTTTAATTTCTTGAAAATCTTTTATATCTTCTTCATGAAGTTTTTTTAAATTATTTTTAAGAACCCTCTTTGCTGCTTGAGGATTAATGTTATACATTTGCTCAAATAATTCTTTAGCAAGATTTTCAGCTCCGTTCATATCAGATTTGCATAATTGTTTGACCTGATCTTTGAAGACTCTATCAGAAGGTTTTTCTCCATAAGCTTGTGTAGGAGCTTGTGCTTTTACATAACTAGCACCTGCACAATCTGGATCATAAAAATCATTTCCATCTCTAAGACATTCAACTAATTTTCTGGTTTGGTTATCATTAGGTTTTTTTGTATCGGGAATAATTTCTTCATACGCACAATAACAATCATTTCCTTCTTTGTTTAAGTCTTTTCCAAAAGAAACCTTATTCATGTTTGCGCTTAACAAAAGAGCGGGAGAGAAGTTATTTTGCTGAATTGTGCTAACTTTAGCATTGTCTTTTTGCTTATCATTTAAAGCTTTGGACTGCGGCTGCATGTAAACATGACCAATAGAGCTGATTTTCATTTTAATCCCCTTTTAAATTTTTAACCCCTAACTCTATGTTTAATATTCTCATGCATAAAACCCTATGAAAAGAATTTGTTGATATTTTTGATGCAAAATATTAACAAACTTTAAGAAAACATTTGTTTTTTTGAAAAATACGCTTATTTTTTTGAAAAATTATTTATTTTTTGTCTTTTTTATCAAATTTTCCAAAACTTTTCTTTTTATCAGTATTAAATTTACCGGATGGTTTATCATCGCTTCTTTTCTTTCCTGCTGATTTGAAAGGTTTGTATTCTCCTCCAAATTCACTTTTACTGAAGCTTTTCTTCCTGTCACCTGAGAAATTGCCTGATGGCCTGTCATCTTTTGCAGAATCGTTTCTTTTAAATCCTGACGGTCTGAAAGGTTTGTATTCGCTTTCGCCCGAATCTTTTTTAAAAGATCTCTTCCTGTCGCCTGAAAAATTACCTGACGGCTTATCATCTTTTGCAGAATCATTTTTTTTAAATCCTGATGATCTGAAAGGTTTATCACCGGAGTTTTTTTTGAAATTGTTACCTCTGCTTCTGTTAAATCCGCCGCTTCTATCAGAATATTTCTTTTTAGCAGGTACTTCTACAGGAGGTAATTCAAAATTAACAGTACTGTCAAAGCTTTCATTTTCTTTTTCCATGGTTATTTTCAGTAATGCCGCTGCAACATCAAGAGAAGTGTATTCATCTCCCATTAAAAGCTCTATATGATTAACATATTTGCTTAAATGACCTTCTTCAATAATTTCAGCCACTTTGGAAGTATATGAACTGATTCTTGTTGCTTCCAATTCATCCATAGTTGGTATGTTATGTCTCAGGATCTGGACTCCGTTAGCTCTTTCTATCCTTTTCAGGTTATAGATCTGTTTGCCTACAATAAATGTAAATGCGATTCCTGATTTACCTGCACGGGCTGTTCGGCCTATTCTGTGTGTATAGTCCTCATCATCTCTTGGCAAATCATAGTTAAATACTGCTTCAACATCATTTACATCTATGCCTCTTCCTGCAACGTCAGTTGCAACAAGAATTTCTATGGTTCCACTTCTAAATCCGTTCATAACTCTGTCACGCTGATTCTGACTCATGTCTCCATGAAGGGCATCTGCAAAGTATCCGCGGGTTTTTAAAATGTCTACAACCTGATCTACCTGACTTTTTGTATTACAGAATACAAGAGCAAGTTTGATATTGTGTAAGTCTATTATGCGGGCAAGTACTTCCGGCTTGTTTTTTTCCTGTACTTCAAAATAAATTTGCTGGATTTTTGGAGAGCTGATCTTTTTATGGGTTACGTTTATAATTACAGGATCTTTCTGATATTTTCCTGTCAGATCAATAATATCTTTAGCCATAGTGGCAGAAAATAATACTGTTTGTCGACTTTTCGGAGTATCTTTAAGAATAACTTCCATATCATCTCTAAAGCCCATATCAAGCATTTCATCAGCTTCATCAAGAACTATGGTTTCAACGGACTGCATTTTAATTGAACCTCTTCTCATATGGTCCATCATTCTGCCCGGTGTTCCTATTACTATTTGAGCTCCTTTTCTTAGAGTCCTTAGTTGTCTTTCTATCTCCTGACCACCATATACAGGAACTACTGTTAAATTTTCCTTGTATTTCATAAGTTTGCGGAATTCTTCCGAAACCTGAATTACAAGTTCCCTTGTTGGACATAAAATAACAGCTTGAAGTTCTTTACTGTCAGCATTGATTTTTTCTATTACAGGTATTGCAAAAGCAGCTGTCTTTCCTGTACCTGTCTGTGCCTGACCTATCATGTCTTTTCCACTGATTATTAAAGGTATTGCCTCTGACTGAATGGGTGATGTTTCTTCAAATCCCATGTCCTTCACTGCATTAAGTATCTCTTCAGATAAATTTAGTTCTTCAAATCTTAGTTTTGTCATTTATAATTCTTTCTCATTATTAAAAATGCTCTCTTCCTTGCCTAGAATGTAAGAGAGCATTTTTAATTACATTAAAGGTTCTTCAAAAACTTGTCCAGTCTATAATCTTTACGAATATTACGATAGGGAATATTTAATATTTCCTTGTCATACCTTGCATTGCAAGGTCGCTGATTTAAAAAAATTTATAAAAATAGGAAGCAGGGTTTAATTTTTCCTATTATTTTTATGCTGGTTATTTTTGATGCTGAATATATTATATTCCAAACAAATTTTATTTGCCCTGTTTCTCTTTTGTTATGGCTAAATAGAAACCGGATATGGTTAAAAATAAGAGAACATGGCATACTTCACAATTATATATGACATCTTTTATCATAAATTGTGCCCTAATAAAATATATTAAGGGATAATTCGGGCATGCTCTGGTTAAAATTGTACTAATATTTTTGAATTTCCAGCAGATCTCCGATTTTTTCATTCATATACTTGTACGAATCAAGATCACCCTGATTGTAGAATTCGGGTGCTATTTTCTCTATAAAAAAGTCTAAAATAAGAGCTGAAGATAAATCTCCTAAATTTTCTTCTCTTTCCTGAGCAAAATAAGTTTTAATCGCTAAAATTAAAGCTTTTCGTTTATCTTTATCTATTTCGATTTTATTACTCATCTTTTAATACTTTAATATTATTGTTACGGTTTGTGTGTTGCACCTGAAAATGTTACTCTACTTATAAATAAAAAACGGGTTTTGAAGTATAATTTTATTATACAAACAAAATTAAAATCTGTTAAATTTACAAAAAATATTAGGAGAGGTTGATTAAATGGCCGTAAAAGAAAGAATTGAAGTGGAAGAATCCGGAAAAGAGAAGAAAAAAGCTCTTGACTTAGCTATTGATAAGATTGAAAAGGACTTTGGAAAAGGTTCTATTATGCGTCTCGGTGACAAGACAGGTATTGCGGTTGAATGCATTTCAACTGGTGCTCTTTCTTTAGATTTGGCGTTAGGCATAGGCGGAGTTCCAAGAGGAAGAGTAATAGAAATCTATGGACCTGAAAGCAGCGGAAAAACAACCCTTGCACAGCATATAGTTGCAGAAGCTCAGAAAAAAGGTGGTATTGCTGCATTTATAGATGCAGAACATGCTCTTGATCCAGAATATGCAAGAAAATTAGGTGTAAAAATTGATGAGATGCTTATAAGTCAACCTGATACAGGTGAACAGGCTCTCGATATTACTGAAGAACTTGTACGTTCTGGTGCAGTTGATGTTATAGTAATAGATTCAGTAGCTGCTCTTGTTCCTCGTGCAGAAATTGACGGTGAAATGGGCGACAGTCATATGGGTCTTCAAGCCAGATTAATGAGTCAGGCTTTAAGAAAATTGACCGCTATTGTAGGAAAAACAAAAACGACAGTAATTTTTATCAACCAGTTAAGACAAAAAATCGGCATTGTGTATGGAAATCCAGAAACAACAACCGGTGGAAATGCTCTTAAATATTATGCAAGCTTGCGTCTTGACATAAGAAAAATCGAAACCCTGAAAAAAGACGGTCAGGAGTATGGTAACAGAGTAAAAGTAAAAGTAGTCAAGAATAAAGTTGCTCCTCCATTCAGAATTGCAGAATTCGACATTATTTACGGAGAAGGAATTTCTCAAACCGGTTGCTTGTTAGATGTTGCCAGTACTATGAACATCATCAACAAATCAGGCACATGGTTCAGTTATAACGACACTAAACTTGGACAGGGAAGAGAAAAAGCAAAAGATTTTCTTTTGGAAAATGCCGACATGCTTAAAGAAATTGAAGCTAAAGTCAGAGAAAATATGTCAAATCTTGCTATAAACAATGTTCCTGTATCCAAAGACGCAGATTAAAAAACATTAAATCAGAGTGTAAATTTTAATTTTGTTATAGATAGCCGGTAAAAACGGAAGGTTCTTAACATTTTGTTAAAAAAGCGGATTATGTGGTAAACTTATACTGCTAGGATCGAAATCTGTTTTTGACGGCTGTCCGATACTGAATGGGTGAGAATATAACTAGCGGCGGGTTTTGACAGAATATAACTTAAAACCTTATCTAGCACAATTTGTGACAGATATAAAAATCAAAGCTCACTTATAGAAATATCTCATACCGGTAGATTAAAGAAAATGAGGTGTAGGACAATCGATAACATCGGTCTAATATTATTTATAATCGCATTAGTTGCACAATTTATCCTTATTATATACTTTTTCCTTCAACTTAAGGCGAAAAACTCTCAATTAAATGCTGTACAAGCAGAAACTGCCAAAAAACTGCTTGATGCAGAGGAACAAATCAAACTTCAGCGTAAAGAAGCTTTAATTTCTGCAAAAGAAACTTTACAGAATCAAAGACAGGAATTTGAAACAGAAGTACGTGACAGAAGAACAGAACTTGCAAGGCTAGAACAAAGATTACTGCAAAAAGAGGAAAATCTTGAAGCAAAATCACAAGCAGCCGTAGAAAGAGAACAAGAACTAGCAAAGAAAATTGATGAATTATATGACAAAGAAGACTATCTAGCCGAACTTGTAGATAAACAATTAAAAGAACTTGAGAGAATTTCAGGCATATCTGTTGAAGAAGGTAAAGCACTTTTACTGAAGCAACTTGAAAATGAACTAAAACTCGAAGCAGCTCAGTTAATTCGTGATAATGAAGCTTACATTAAGGAAACAGCTAATGCCAAGGCTAGAGAATTAATCTCTATAGCTATGCAACGTTGTGTTATAGATCAAGTTGTTGAATCTACCGTTTCTGTTGTTAATCTTCCTAATGATGAAATGAAGGGAAGAATTATAGGCAGAGAAGGTAGAAACATTCGTGCATTGGAAACATTCACAGGCGTTGATCTTATTATTGATGATACACCTGAAGCAGTTGTATTATCAAGTTTTGACCCTGTAAGAAGGGAAATAGCAAAAATAGCTCTTGAAAAACTTATTGCTGATGGACGTATTCATCCTGTCAGAATTGAAGACATGGTAGAAAAAGCCAAAGAAGAAGTTGAAGAAAAAATGTTCAAAGAAGGCGAACAAGCAGCTTTTGAAATGGGAATAATGAATCTTCATCCTGAAGTAATAAAAATTCTGGGCAGATTATATTACAGAACAAGTTATGGTCAAAATGTACTCAAACATTCAATAGAAGTAGGACATCTTTCAGCAATGCTTGCAGAGGAACTTGGAGCAAATGTTCAAATTGCAAAAAGAGCCGGATTGCTACATGATCTTGGCAAAGCTGTAGATCAAACACAAGAAGGTACTCATATTGAGCTTGGTGTTGAAATTGCAAAACGTTACAATGAAAATCCTGCAATTATTCATGCGATTGAAGCTCATCATGAAGATGTACATGCTGATACTGTAGAAGCTGTTCTTGTTAAAATAGCTGATACAATGAGTGCTGGCAGACCTGGAGCAAGAAGAGATACCCTTGAAATATATATAAAGAGAATTCAAAAGCTGGAAGAAATAGCAACAAGCTATCCGGGTATTAAGAAATCTTTTGCTGTACAGGCAGGCCGTGAAATTAGAGTAATGGTTCAACCTTCTACCGTTGATGATGCAGCGGCAAGCAAACTCGCCAGAGATATTGCAAAACGCATAGAAGATGAACTTGATTATCCAGGCCAGATCAGAGTCACTGTTGTTCGTGAAATAAGGGCTACAGAAATTGCAAAATGAGAAAAGAATGCTTAGATGTACTGTTTTTAGGAGATATTGTCGGTAGACCCGGCAGAATAATAGTTGCTAAGTATTTAGAAGATTTAAACAAAAGCTCAAATAAACCCGATTTCATAATAGCAAATGCAGAAAATGCTTCACATGGCTTCGGTTTAACCGAAAGAAACTACAATGAACTGATAAACCTAAATATTGGAGCTTTAACTTCCGGAAATCATATCTGGGATAAAAAGGAAATCTTTGAATATATAGACAAAGCTGATCGTTTAATCAGACCTCTTAATTATCCTAAAGGTGTTCCAGGCGCAGGCTCCAAAATTTTCAATGTTAACGGGATTTCTATAGGTGTTATAAACCTTCTTGGCAGGATATTTATGGCCCCTATGGACTCTCCCTGGACAGCACTGGAAAACGAAGTAAAAAAATTACAATACGAAACTCCTATAATAATTGTGGATTTTCACGCTGAGGCAACAGCAGAAAAAGTTTCGTTCGCACATTTTGCAGATAAACTTGGTATAAGTGCAGTTATTGGAACACATACACATATTCAGACCGCCGACGAAAAAATAATGGAATACGGTATGGCTTATATTTCAGATGTCGGTTTTTGCGGCGCTTATAATGGGGTAATTGGAATGGATAAGGAAAGTTCTCTAAAAAGACTGGTAACGGGACTTCCTGAAAGATTTGATATAGCGCCTATGGGAAAAACAGAACTTAATGCGGTTAGAATGAGTATAAATACCAGTACAGGCTGCACTGAAAAAATTGAAAGAATTAAGTATATTACAGAAGTTAGTGAGGAAAAAAGTAGTATGAAAGGATAATTATTTGTATGTTGGATTTACATATACACAGTAAATACTCTGACGGTAATTTATCGCCTGAGGATATTGTTGATGCAGCAATTGAGCTGGGTATGACAGCAATATCAATATCAGACCACGACAACGTACTGTCATATCAGTATGCGAATGCGCATATTGATATGAAATCGCAAGAAGCCGGTAAAAAAGTTTTGGAAATAATTCCGGGTGTTGAAATCAATACACTCTGGAATGGACATGAAATTCATATTCTGGGTTATCTTATGGATATATCTTCAAAGCCGTTTCTGGATCTTCTCTTATATCAGCAGCATGCAAGAGCAGAGCAGACAGTACAGATTGTTGAAAAATTGCGAAAGCTGACAAATATGGGGATAAAACTTGAAGATATAACTTCTCTTGTTGCAGAAGGCGGAAGCATAGGCAGGCCACATATAGCAAGAGCTATTTCCAATGCGGGCGGAACAAGAAATATTATCGAAGCATATAATAAATACATTAATGACAATGCACCTACATATGTTAAAAGAAAAACAGTTTCTCCTCATGATGCAGTGGAAATTATTTATGAAGCTGGTGGAATACCTGTAATTGCTCATCCATGTGATCTGGTAATAGCGGAAGAACTTATAAAAGATCTTATGAATTATGGATTAAGAGGAATAGAGGCTTATCATAGAAAACATTCACCTGCTATGGTTGAGTATTATTCGACTATGGCTGAACATTACGGTCTTGTAGTTACAGGCGGTTCTGATTGTCATGGAACAAAAGTAGGAAAACAGTTATTTCTTGGAAAGAACTTTGTACCTGACTGGATTCTTGAAGGACTCAGGAAAGAAAAAAGCCGCATAGAAATAGCTTCCTGTTAGGTTTAGAAATTTTACAAAGAAGTACGATATTTCATCAAAGTTATGAAGTTGATAAGTGTTGCCAATGTGTAAAAAAACTATAAATAAAAAATATTTAGCATTCACTTTAGCAGAAGTATTAATAGCTTTATTAATTATAGGTGTAATTGCAAGTATAGTTATTTCCGGTTTAATCAATGACTCTAAAGGGGCAGAATATACCACTGTCTTGAAAAAAGTATATGCAGAACTGACTCAGGCAACACTTCAAATTCAATCTCCGGGTTCAGATGTAACAATACCCTCAACAAATGATCCAATTGGAGTAAGAACTGCATATGGAAGTGTCGTTCACTTTATTAAAACTGATATTGCAGGAAATATATGGGGCACAGTTGGAGTCGGTACCACAAGTATCTATAGAAATTATAAAGGAACAGCTCCGGCATACATGCATATATTTAGCAGTAGTCCAGCTGCAATACTGACAAACGGAACATTTATAGGATTTACATCAGGATATCGTGTTACCCAGGGATTTCATGAAATATATTTTGATACAAACGGAAGTAAAGGTCCTAATATGATGGGGATGGATGTGCATAAACTTCTTTTAATAGATATAAACGGATATTACAAATTATTGCCAGTAGGTGCTTCAGGAGCAACACAGTGGCCAATATGGGGCACAGCCGGACAATGTACTGCTAATTCAACTACTTGGACTACAAGCTGGCCTTGTACTTTTTTAAGATTAACTGATCCTGATCATATGCCATAAAATAATTAATGATACAGATGGTATGGCTATTTTATCCTTTTAAAGAAGGTATAGACTTTTTATGTAGTAAGCCTCCATCTGAAAAAACTCTATCAAATACTAATTATTTTAACGAGATTCTTCGGGCTTTGCGCTCAGAAAGACAAAAAACAAACCATCACTAAACATTAAACCGACCTCTGAATAATTCAAAGGTCGGTTTATTTAAGGAAAAATTCAGAACTGCCAATACCCACTCAACAACGTCTTCCCGACCGAAGCGGAGGGATCTTACCAGCAATCACCTGATAATAAAAGTGAAAAATGATAAGATCTCTCGATTCCGTTTCACTCCACTCGAGATGACATAAGATTAAACAAACAAAAAATCATGTTATAAATATTTATATGGATAATCAATTTTATATATACATGATGACAAATTACTCAGAGGCCTCAATTTATATAGGCATGACTAATGATCTTATCAGACGGGTATTTGAACATAAAAACCCCATAAGTCAGTGTTTTACAGAAAAATATAATGTTGACAGACTTATATATTATGAAATTTACAACGATCCGCAGGAAGCAATTGCAAGAGAAAAACAGCTCAAGAAATGGTCAAGAATTAAAAAAACCAGATTAATTAATACCATGAACCCTGATTGGGATGATTTATACGATAAATTGATATAAACAATAAAAACGTCATCCCGACTGAAATGGAGGGATATTTCTAGTAATTTTTAAGAAAGATTAATTATTCATTAATTTAAAAACAATATTAACAAGTCTTCTTGCAAGACATTTCCGAGCATGTCTTTTTGATTTTCCTTCTGCAAGCTTCTTTTCATAATATTTCTTACCTTCTTCGTCGAATCTACTTTGATGAAGAGACAATCTGAAAAAGACACAATTCAAATTTCGGTTTCCTGTTTTGTTATTACGATGATTTTATAGTGATCCCCAAAAATCAGACAAAAAAGATAGGTGGGAAACTGCTCAAAAAAATCTTGTAAAATAGAAATAAAAAAGGAGCAGAAAATGAAAAAGAGAAAAAATCATTCACCGTCTTTTAAAGC
>JAQVCB010000161.1 GCA_028689995.1 Candidatus Gastranaerophilales bacterium | reverse complement strand
CGATTAGTTTTGTAGTAAGTAGCATTAATCTTCTTTAGGAAATCCTCATTAATCAAAAGATTATTAACCTCTCCATGCATACCAAGAGTATATACGTGAGGATGCTCACAAAGAATAAAATCTTGTTGAGTAGAGACCGATTTAGGACTATTTAATTTCTCATCAATCTTCCCCTTAAAAATCCCTTCCTGCCTATCCCAAGCCTCCTTATAATCAATTAAACCCCAATCAATATAATTTATCACTTTCATTTTAGTAAGTCAATTAACATTCTGCAAATGTAAAGAATATTTTTCAACTAATAAAGACATTAAAGCAATTAATTTAGTATAAGAGAGATTAAATAAGATTTGCAATAGGGAGCATAAGGAATTTAAAGGCAAAAATGACGATAGGAGTTGTTCCTTTAGAGTTTTAAGTTTATAAGGAAAAGGTTAAATAAGAAATACGGTAATTTAATTTTTTGCTGAAAAACTTAAATAAGAAACGTGGTAATTTAATTTTTTGCTGAAAAACTTAAATAAGAAAGATTTTATATTAACTTTGCAGGATATTCCTTAAATAAGATTGAGGGTATTTTAGTTTTTTCTAATTATTACGAGATATGAAGAATTTTAAGGCTGGAGCTTATGTAAATCAAGGCACTTATAAGTGTTTTATTCCAAATTTAATAAATAAGGAATGGATTTTGGATGATATGGAGATGATTACTCTTTTAAGCAAAGCTGATAGGATGTTAGGTCGATTGGATATGTATTCAGAGCATATACCTAATATTGATTTATTTATCAGTATGCATATAATGAAGGAGGCTACTCAATCATCTAAAATTGAAGGCACTCAAACAAATATTGAGGATGCATTATTATCAAAAGAGGATGTTCCATTAGATAAAAGAGAGGATTGGAATGAGGTGCATAATTATATTAATGCTATGAATAATGCTATTGAAATGTTAGGAGAATTACCATTTTCTTCAAGGTTAATAAGAAATACACATAAAGTATTATTAGAAGGGGTAAGAGGGAAACATAAGCAACCTGGTGAATATAGAAAAAGTCAAAATTGGATTGGAGGGAGGAATATTAATGATGCTATTTTTGTACCACCAGTTCATTCTTATATTAATGATTTGATGGACGATTTGGAAAAGTTTGTGCATAACGATAATATTTATTTGCCTGATTTATTAAAAATTGCAATTATTCACTATCAATTTGAAACTATACATCCTTTTTTAGATGGGAACGGTAGGATAGGTAGATTGTTGATAACTCTTTATTTAGTAGATAAAGGAATATTAAAAAGACCAGTTTTATATCTTTCTGATTATTTGGAGAAACGTCGAAACTCTTATTATTCTTTAATGATGAAAGTCAGAGAAGAGAGTAAAATTAATGATTGGTTAAAGTTCTTTCTAAGTGGTGTAATAGAAACTGCCGAAAATGGAGTTAAGACATTTGAAAAAATTCTTGTTCTTCAAAAAGATATTGAAACTAAAATTCAAAGTTTGGGTAGCCGTTCAGCCAATGCTTTAAAAGTAATTAACGAACTTTATATAAGACCAATAATAGATGCGAATACTATATCTGAAATAACTAATTTGAGCTTAGTTTCTTCTTATAAATTAATTGCCGAGCTACTAAGAGTAGGTGTGCTCAAAGAAGTTACGGGAGGAAAAAGAAAAAGAATTTATATGTTTAGAGATTATATGGATATTTTTAATTGATTACTATTCCGTCGTGCGTGAATTCTTGCTAAGGCAAGCGGCAAGCCGATAAGTATTACCACACTCCTTTATTATAAGGATATTTTATCCGATAGATTATTGTTGTAGATGAAGTTACGGATTAAAATTATCGACTTAGTCGCTTTGCTTGCAAAGAATCCAACACGACGGGAAAATTAAACTCTTTAGAGCTAATCTAAGAGGTGTAGCTGATACTCAATTTTTCCTTTTCAGACTTTGTAAACTTTTCGCTTAGTCCCCAAAAAATTAATGTGAGCCCAAAAAACTCCTTGAAAGGTCATGTATATATCGAATTTGCAAAGGAACTATCTAAAATTTTAACCAATGAAAGTGCTTATTTATCTTATGAAGAATATTGTATGGACATTTTTATGCACGAAGAATTAATTAGACAAAGGCAAGAACTAAAAAATTCAATTAATAAAAAGATTAAAGAAAAAGCAGCTGAAAATGTAGATAAAGAATTGTTTCCCAATAAAAGCAGAATAGATTATGATGAATTTAGTAATAAAATTTCAAAATATATTCAAGGAGGTACACGTGATATATATAAATACATCATTGAAAATAAAAAATTTCCTGACGACAAAAACATACCACCTCTAAGAATGCTTAGCAATAAGAATGCTGACATGATAAGATTTGCAGATGCTTTCAATATTACGCTTATAGAAGCAAGTATAATTTTCGGGACTAAATTAATTTCAAAAGAGAGAAGTAGTAAGGCAAGAACTGATTTTTATTTTTTTCTCAAAGTATATTCACCTAATTTATACAAAGAAAAAAACTTAATAAAACAATAATTTTTTCGGAGGTTTTTTCGGATAGTATTTCGGATAGTATTTAACCCCTGCTAAAGCATTAATTTAGTGGGGGTTATTTGTTTTACATTCTATTTTGTTTCGGATGTGTTTTCGGATGTGTTTTCGTCTCCTTAAAACGCTATAATGTATTGTATTCTTGCTATTTACTTTAAATTTTGTATCTATCTTTGCCGTGTCAAACATCAAGAAAAGTTCTTGTTTTGAATTTGGCTCTTTGAAAAAGGAAAGAGGGTAAGAAGTAGCTACTCTTATCTAAGTTAATTTAAAAAGCAAGATGTACATAGCTTTTTGATTAATGGAGATAAAACCCTCTTCCTTGATTGGAGATTTATTTATTAATTTTAAAATGGCAGTTTTATGCTAAACAATAAAAAAAGACAAAGCTACCTACTAAAAGAAAGTGCTTTGCAAAATGGAAAATATGGTTGGGTTAATGAACTCACTGGTGAATGGGAGATTGAGCCTATCTACGACTACTACTACGCTGTTAATTTCGACTTTCAAACTTACTTGAAGGAAATGAAGAAATTAAAGCAAGTGGCTATCAAAAGAGCTTTCAAGAGCAAGAAATTTAAGAAAAATCTTCGTAGTTCTTACAATGCAAATTTAGCATCAATTCAATCTCTTTTTGGTGTTGCTCTAATTAAGCATGCTTGTGATAACTACGATGATGCTTATTGTTACAACAGCTCTAATATTAATTGTATGCGATGCCCATACAGATTTAATAACATTGAAAAAATAGAAGGAGGTTATAATGAATAACAAAACACAAAGTATGGAAACAAATGAAAACGCTAATCCACAATTAGCAAAAGAAAACAACCTTATTAATAATCTTGGAGGGCAATTGCTCTCTGAGGTTATGGTAAAGGAAACTAAAAAAGAAGTACCAAACGAGGTTAAGGCAACAGATGTTAAGGTGCAAAGTAAAAACGCTCAATTTTCTTCTCTTGCTGAGGAGTTTGAAAAGCTAAAGCAAAAAGTTGTTGAAGAAATGCCTCCTGCATTAGAAATTCAAGACTATTCAATACCTAATGCCAGTGGTATGCAACTATTGAATGATGAGGTTGAAGAGATACCTAAATTAATTGATCCTATCTTTCATCGTGTTGGTTTAGCTTCTTTAATTGGTTCTTCTGACACAGGTAAATCTTCACTTTTGAGAGAGCTTTGTGTTGATGTTGTAACTGGTTTGGACTTTTTAGGATGGAAAGTTAATCCTATTCATAAAAGAGCTTACTATGTTTCAACTGAAGATGACCAAATGGCTATATCCTTTTTGTTGAAAAAGCAAAACAAGGATTATGGGTTAATTCCTGAAGACT
>JAQVCB010000160.1 GCA_028689995.1 Candidatus Gastranaerophilales bacterium | reverse complement strand
GATGTACATTTTCGTGTGTAGGATTTAATGTCTGCAAGATGAATTCCTAAACTAATTCATTTTGTCATGTATTATAATGAAAGACTATTAGCTCAAGGCATTTATGCTTTGAGTTTTTTGTTTATAAAATTATTTACTTCTTATTAGTAATAACACTAGGAATTTCTGATTTTATTATGAAGCTGTGCCTTTAATGAATAAGCTTAAGCATAGACCTCGGCCATTGCTGTCACATTTGAAATGAAAGATAGCATCTAATGTTTACTTTCAATATGTTATATATTATGCTTTTATCTATCTGTTTTTAATTCAATAAAGCAAAAACCGTAAAGCAATATCCAAATATTTATTAAGTCATTAATTAATAGTCCTATGTTTGAATAGTTATAAGAAAAATTTTACTTGTTTAAAAACAATACGAAATAATTGTCAGGGATATTAATATATCCAATAGTAAGAACGTTCAATTCATAAATTATTAAGAAAAGTGATTTTTAATATAATAGATGATGACATAATTGCCGATATAAACTTATGTACTTTACTTTAATATAGAAGCTAATAAATTCATTCTTCACGACATGATGCCACAGAGTTGTATCTCAAATAATAGTAGAAGAAGCTTGGAATGAGCACCCTTCGTGCTCATTTAGAGGTTCTTCTGAGTATGAAGATGTTTTTCTTCACACTTTGCGCCCTTTACAAAATGGTGTTTTAACACTATAATAATGAAGTAGACTTTTATGATTATTTATAGATTAATAAGTAGAAATATGTAGCTATTAAGTATCTGAGAAGAAAGCATGTAAAAATACTTTGAAAGAATTTTGAGACAGCCAGCACCCAAAGATGGATTTTTAAATACTTTGAGCACATAGTATCGTAAGCACAACTGATACTTAGTCGTTACAGAAATAATAATAGATACTTAAAATGGAGGTAAATATATGGAGAAGGATTTGTTAAATGGCGGGAAAACATCAGAAGTTGAAATGCTAGAGTTTAAAACTGGCGGGAACTCATACGGCATTAACATAAGTGATATACGAGAAATTTTATCTTATGATGTAAAGCCTACGCCCGTACCAAATTCTCACCCTTTTATTGAGGGTATCATTATGCCAAGAGATTTTTTGATTTCAATTATTGATTTAAAAAAATATTTGAAACTCAATGACGTAGATGAAATGAAAAATGAAATGCTTATTGTAACGGGAATAAATAATTTGAATATTGCAATACATGTAGATAGTGTAAATGGAATACATACTAAATTAATTACAGATATAACAAAGCCGGGCAAAAAATTAAGTACAACTCAAAAAGATGTAATAACAGGCATTTTTGACAATGAAGGCAGGAATATTGAAATTATTGACCTAAGAAAGGTTTTTCAAAATATAAATCCGGAAGTAAATGTTGGCTAGATACTATTATTTACTATTGGTATTATAAAATCATAGTAGTTAATTTATTAATTAATTGGACGGTGCTTGAATGGCAAAATGCAAAACTTGTAGAACAAATATACCGGATGGTTCAGAATACTGTAAAGACTGTATGGATAAGGGAAGAGCTAAATCAAATGAATCTTATCTGGACAGCTTATTAAATTCGGTCAAAAATACAGCACCGACTACTGAAAGCATATATAAGAAGAAAAGTAGTTCAAATATCGAAACATCGATAAATGAATTAGATAAAACGGTAGAAAAGGATTTTCAGGACGAAGATATTTTTAAAATTGATTTAGACGATATGGAAGAATTTGATCAGTTCAAATTTAATGAGGATTTAACCGATATAGATAACGAGATTGTTATAAGTGATAAAGAATTATTTGGAGAAGATTTATCCAATATTTTTTCAGATGAGAAAATAGTGGGGAAGAAAACCAAAAGGCCTGATATATCATCATTTAATGCAGACCAACATACACCGAAAGATTCAAAACGACCGGAAGATCTAGTAGGAACTAAAGAATTAGAAAGACCTGAAGAACTACAAGAGCAGGAAGAATTAGAAAGACCTAAAGAACTACAAGGACAGAAAAAATTAGAAGGACAGGAAATACTTCGAGCACAGGAAGAATCAGAAGAACAGGAAGAGCTAGAGGAACCTGAAGAAATAGAAGAATCTGAACAACGAAAAGAACTGGATATACATATGCGTCAACAGGATGCCAAGAAGGTTAGAGAAAATGTTACGGAACATATTATTGAGGATGAATATATACCTGAACCTGGTCAAAATAACAGTACAAATATTGAAACAGAATATAATACTACGTCCAATAATTTTAGTACCAATGAATTGAATGAGTTGAATGAAGAAGATAATTATGATGAGGATTTAAATGATTTATTAAACAAGCTTGAATCTCTTGAAGATTTGCCTGCAAAAAAAGCTGAAAATGAGGAGATAATGCCGGTAAAGGATGAAAAATCAGTCCCTATCGTGGATAACAATCCTTTGGATGATAAAGTGATTTCTGATGACGTTGAGAGCTTTAAGCAGGAGGAAGAAGAGGATGATTTTTTAAGTCTTCTTAATCAAATATCGGCAGATGATCCGGTTGCTGATGATGTTAAGGCAATCAACGACTTAATGAATGGTATTCCGGTAGAACCAGTAAAAGGGTCAAACATGCCAAGTGATGTTGGCGAAGTATTTTCTGATGCCCTAAAAGCAGTATCTGGTCTTAATGATCCAAATATAAATGAGACTGAACTATTAGATAAAATTCCGGATAAAAAAAGTAAAAAGGCAAAAAATAAGAAAATTAAAAAGTCAAATAAGGATTCCAGTAATCTTGAGGAAAAACCTAAAAAGGGATTTTGGAAACGTCTTTTTGGTAATGTTGAAGATAAAAATGCTAAGAAAAAAATTGCGAATTCGAAAAATTCTGATAATGAAGAGAATATAGCTCTTAAGGAAGCAACAAAAAAAAGCAAACCGAAAAAGGGTAAAAAGGGTAAAGCAACAAAGGATGAGGATGCTTCACAAACTGGTGATAATCAGGGAAAAGATAAATCTAAGCAAAGTAAAGAAGACAAAAAGAAAGAAAAAAAGTTAAAAAAACAGAAATCAAAAGAAATCATTCAGGTAATTGATGAAATTGATGAGGACGTTGGCAGAATAAATCGTTTGGGTGCAGTCATAGTTTTTATTTTCTTTGGACTTTTGGCATTATTGATATGTGTAGGATCCAATGCAGTATCTTATACGTTAAGTATCCAACATGCTACGAATTATTTTGATGACAAAAAATATACACAAGCATATAATGAAGTCTATGGAATGGATATAAAGGACAAAGATATAGAGATCTATGATAAGATACAGACGGTAATGTTTGTTAATAAGCAGTTGAATTCATATAATAATTACCATGCGATTGGTGAATACCCTAAAGCGCTGGATTCCTTGTTAAAAGGATTAAAACGATATGATAAATACATAGAACTTGCTACAATGCTTGGAATAAAAACAGATATGGACTATGTAAGGGAACAGATACTGGCTGAACTAAAAAATGAATTCAAGATCACAGAAGAAGATGCTCTTAAGATTATAAGCATTGATAATATGAAAGAATACAGTCTAAAAGTATATGATGTTGCATTAGAGAATGAATGATAAACAATAAATCAATAGTAGAGGAATGTGGAAAATGATAGCAATAATTGATTATGATGCAGGTAACTTAAAAAGTGTAGAAAAAGCTTTAATTCATTTAGGTGAAGAAACTATTATAACCAGAGATAAGCAATTGCTTTTAAATGCTGACAAGGTTATTCTTCCAGGAGTAGGAAGCTTTGGAGATGCCATGAACAAACTGCATCATTATCAATTAGTAGATGCAATCAAAGAAGTTGCAGCGAAGGGTACCCCTTTATTAGGGATTTGTTTGGGA
>JAQVCB010000159.1 GCA_028689995.1 Candidatus Gastranaerophilales bacterium | reverse complement strand
GAGTGGTTTTATTCTTCTAAGATACTGATTTCCAGGGAGATTAAGAAATATTTTAATGTAATAATAAACTGTATAACAACATTTTAACTAAATGAATCAGCAAGTGATTTCAACTACTGATTCGCATGTATTATTAAATTTAACAATATCATCTATAGTAGTTCGATCGCTGCACTTTATTATTCGCGTCAAAACTCTTACTCCATCTAAACTAATCGTACTATCTAGCGAGCCAATAGAACCTGTTGTCTGAGCACCATTTATAATAGACATTCCCGTTAAAATTGTATTTCCGACTTTTTTCTCATAATTATGGGTTAAAATTGTAATTCCATTATTATACGCCCAAAAATTTGTGGATTTCTTTTCTGCTGTGCTTTTAATTCCTGTATTTATTCTTTTTCTTTTTGAAATACCCAAAAAACCTCTGTAGTTTGCAGAGAATAATTTGTCTTGATATTTAATATACTGCTCCCTTAACCAAGCTCCTGGTACTGACATTATTCCAGAGCTCCATCCATCACCATCTTCTTCAAATTCAATCTTAGCAGGGCAACTAATCGATTCGTTGATAATAATTTGAGAAGATTGTTCATCAAATAAATATTGCGTTTCTTTTATACCTAGCTCTTTAGACACTACAGTAATTGAATCGTTCCCTAATACATTTTCCAAATGATCTTTTACAGTTTTCAGCTCTTTAGCAACATTAACTGATTCGGGCAAATTATGTAAATACAATAATTCTATTTGTTCAATTTCACAATTTGCTATAACCTCCCTAGCATTTTTAATAATTTCCTTTAAAGGAGAAGGAATGTCATCTATACTTCCTGAAATTAACCAAGCAGCAGCAGTATTTAAATCACTAGCTTTATTTGATGGGGCGGCATCAATTTTTCTTTCAGAAAAGTAACCTTGAACGAAGACTATCTTTTTGTTATCATAATCAATTCTAATAAAATCAATTTTTTTATCATTAGTATCATCAGTTAGGCTTTCGTCAGCAAGCTCATTTAATTCTGAATAATCTAAATACAATCCCATAACCCATACTAAATAAGCTTTATTGATTCCGTACTTTTCTATCAAAGTTTTACTACTCTTGAAGATGTCTAAATAAGTGGTCATAATACTATTATTTTTTTGTTAATCCACAAATTTAGTATATTTTTCCAGTTAGTAAATAAAAACAGATTAGTAATCTTAAAAATTTATTAAGATGATAAAAGCTTGATATTAAAGCTAATATTAAACAGAACTATCACTCTTTGTGTACAATTTTCTAATCTATTTATCTATAAATAGACAAAAAACATAATCAAACAGAAACATAAAAAGAAAATATTCATGCGCACTAGAGGTAAACAACACTCATATAACCTATTTCCTTTGCAAATTGCAAAGAAATTCTTTGCTAACTCGTTCCCCCCATTAATTTGCGCATACGAAAAATATTAAGCAGCATTTGCAACGCTAAACATCTCGAAGAGATTATTCTTCCCGGAGAGCACCTGTTAATGTTCGCTTTATACAAGGTCGGGCCTTTTTTATGGCCAGACTTCAGATAATATTTAAAATATACGCGGCTGCCATCCAATCAAATTTTTTGCCTTCGTGAGATAACTTTGAGATGTTTGATGACACGGGATTGCAAGCCGTTATTGTTTAATCACTTAGTGCGAATTAATCTTTTTAACGTACCGAACAAAAAATATAATCAGAACTTTTAAATCAAAAACTAATCACTATATTTAGCCGCAAAATTTGACTAATTCTAAATACCTCTTTTTATGAAAAATTTAATAACCACTTTATTGTTTATCGTAATCTGTACGAATGCAATTTCACAAGATCAAGCTGTTATAAAACAGCCCTCATATCCCGACGTCGAATCTGATTTATTAATACAGATTAAAGATCAAGGTGAAGAAATACAGAAGCTTAAAGAAGAAAATATAAGATTGGAAGGATTAATTAAAGAATTTTCCCAATCACAGGATGTTAGAATTGATGACTCTACGTCTCATTTTAATTCATGGTTAACTTATGCTGCGACACTGATTAGCTTTTTATGTATTATGGCAACTATATTCTGCGCTTTCTCTGCATGGAGAATTCATATTACTGAAGTTGATGTTAAAAAGCAGTTAAATTCTCAATCAATTTTTATTAATTCTAGTTTAGCAACATTGAAAAATAAATGCAAAAATCTTAACAAACAATTATTAAAAGCCGAAGCATTCTGTCGTAATTTAGAAAATACCGGCGTAGAAAAAATTATTGATTTAAAAAATGAAAAGAATATTCAAATTTCAAAAATCTTTGCTCAATATGCTGATAAAAAAAGGCGGAATATGGAGGATGATCATGAATTCAAAGATGAAATAGAAAAGTATATAGATAATTTAGAAAAGACAAATCTCCAAGGGGCTCGCAGTTATAATGATGACGATTTTATTTACCTCGGATTAAAGTACTATATTGATGAAAAATATCAAGAAGTTGGTTTGTATTGGGGAAAAGTAAGTGATCAATATGATAAGTATAGCTATGTATTAATGCTTTGGGGGAAAGCATTAATACATTGCGCTATTTCAGAAAAGAGATCGGAATTGTTTAAACAAGGATGTGAAAAATATAAGTTAGCTATAAAATTAGATAATAAGGATGAACGAATTTTTAGTAATTGGGGCAACGCCTTAGGTGATTGGGCAATAATTGATAAAAATCCTGTATTGTTCAATGAAAGTTTTGAAAAATACGACTTAGCTATTAAAATTAGCCCTGCTAGTTCTTATATATATTACAATTGGGGAATCACTTTATATGATTATGCAAAATCAGAATTTGTAGATGAAAAAATGATACCTAGATTATATAGACAAAGCTGCGAAAAATATAAACTAGCTACACAAATAGATCCATTGGATTATGATGCATTTAATAACTGGGGGGTAGCTCTATCAGACTGGGCACAAATTAACAAAAATGAAAAATTGTTTGAAGAATGCTGTGAAAAATACAAAAAAGCAGTGGAAGCTAACTCAAATAATTCAAATATATATACTAACTGGGGTATAGCTCTATCGGACTGGGCACAAATTAGCAAAAATGAAAAATTGTTTGAAGAAAGCTGCGAAAAATATAAACTAGCTACACAAATAAATTCCTTGGATTATGATGCATTTAATAACTGGGGAAATTCTCTTTACAAATGGTCAAAAATAAACAACAATGAGATATTAATTGAAGAGAGCTGTGAAAAATACAAAAAAGCATTAGAGATTAATCCCAAGGATGATAGAATATTCTATAACTGGGGAATAGCTATTGCATCCAGGGCAAGAATAATGAACGACGAAAAGCTGTTTGAAGAAAGCATTGAAAAATATAAAAAAGCAGCAGAAATAAATCCTGCTGATAATAGTATTTTCAATAACTGTGGGAGCACTATATTATCTCTAGCCAAACTTAAAAACGACCTAAACAGCTATAAAAATGAAATAGAATCTATTTTACAAAAAGCCGAAGCAATTAAGGAGGGCTCCGGTTCTTATAATTTAGCATGTTTGTATTCGCTTCTTGATCAAAAAAATATTGCTTTAACCTGGCTCGATAAAAGATTAAGAATTAATTCAAGCCCAAGAAAAGAACAAATCTTATCCGATCCAGACTTAAATAACATCAAATCCTACCCTCAATTCAACGAGCTTTTGGATAAATATTTCCCGGAAAAATAACATAATTTCCCTCAATCTAGGTATCAGAAAACGTATACCTAGGTCTAAACCTTATATTAATATTTTAGACTAGACTAGATAAAGACATCATCAGACAGATTTCTGAAGAGGAAATATTCATGCATGTGTAGGAGAGGAAAAGCGTACTTAAAGCCAAAATTTATGTAAGGCACAAAATTGTATATTTTGCAGCTGAGAAAAATATTACGCAGTTTTGCAGAGTCAAACAA
>JAQVCB010000048.1 GCA_028689995.1 Candidatus Gastranaerophilales bacterium | reverse complement strand
AGTATAGATAATAAAATTTTTAACTTTTTTGACATAAAATGAACTTTCTAATCAATAATTATTTATAGGATGAATTTTTTTAAATAAAAAATAAGGATATTATACTCGAATATACTCTGAATGTTCAAAATAACTTTAAAATTAGGTATATTAACCAATTTATCTTGAATATATTTAATTGTATCAACAATTTTATTATTTTGAAAAGTAAAATTTTTTTACTTTTTAAAAATTTCAAAAATTCTAGTTAAATAATACTTGGATTAGTTATGTTTAAAAGACTTTCAATAACATGACCTGCATTATATGAACTTCTTACAAGTGGAGCTGCCTCAACATGTCTTAATCCAATTTCTTTACCAATTCTTTTTAAATTTTCAAATTCTTCAGGCTTCAAGTATCTGTTTACCTCTATATGAAGTTTCGTTGGTTGTATATATTGACCTATTGTAACAATATCGCAATTATAATTTTTAAGATCATTTAATGTCTCAATTAAATCTGGTAATGTTTCTCCTAGTCCAACCATAATGCCTGATTTAATTAATATATGAGGATTATATTCTTTTACTTGTCTTAATAATTCAAGAGATCTAAGATACTCAGCCTGTGGCCTTACTTTACTGTAAAGTTTTGAGACGGTTTCTATATTATGGTTAAAGACATCAGGTTTTGCATCAATTACTGTTAATATTGATTCTTTATTACCTTTAAAATCAGGAGTTAATACTTCTACTTTAATATCAGGATTTAAACCTTTTACTGCTTTTATTGTTTTTGCAAAATGATTTGCTCCGCCGTCATCAAGATCATCTCTTGTTACAGACGTGATAACGACATATTTTAGATTAAGCTTTTTAACTGCATCTGCTATATGAGAAGGTTCATCTGGTTCCAATGGATCTGGAACAGCACTATTAATGCAGCAAAATCTGCAATTTCTTGTACAATTATTGCCCATGATCAGAAAAGTGGCAGTGTTGTTTGAATAACACTCGTTCTTATTTGGGCATCTGGCACCTTCACAAACAGTATTTAAATTATGTTTATTCAGGATATTTCTAACATTTTTTGTTGTTTCTGTGTTGATAATTCCTCTTTTAATCCATTCAGGAAGTCTTTTATTCATAATTTATATCCTTGTATAAATATCTGGAAGTGATCTTAAAAGTCCAATTATATATTAAGACTGATGCATAACTACTAAAATATTGTTTTTTTATATCCAGCCTACAGCCGCTACGACCGGGCAAAGCCCTGTCTGCACGGCTTTCGCTTTTACAAGGATCGACCGCAAATTATAACTTTTTAACAAAAATTATAATTATGCAGCGGTCTCACATTTTAATGACAGCTTTTATAATTTATCATGGTCTATATTTTTATATTAAATAACAGATTTTATAAAATCAATTATCTTAGTTTAGTCAGCTATATTTCTATTTATATATTAACCTGTCAGGTATAGTCTTTAGGACGCTCTATCCTATTGCAATATATAAATCTTTTAGTTTAAAGTTAAGAAAACTTAGCAAATTATTTGATAATAATTTTTTTATCAAATAAAGTGTCAAATTTACATTTATTTACATACCATTAATTTTTTACAGTTTAACTGTATTTTTGCTTTAGTTTATGTAAGAAATATGAAAGAAAAATAAATTTAATAAACTATTATTAGAAATTTTTTATTTTAGTAGTTTTTTAATTCTAGGGGAATACTTACTTATACAAGGAGAGAAAAATGAGAGTTTTACCTCAGGAACTAATGTGGAAAGCAAGAAGCGGACAAGGATATGTAGATCATCTAAAACAAATTGGAACAGAATTTGTTTTAGGGCAAATTATAAATCTGATTGGAACATCAAGCAAAAATAATCTTATAGCAATGACAAAACTGTTTGAAAAAATTGCAGGTTCAGAGGGATCTGTGAGACATGCAAGAAGAATGAGATGGCTATTTGAGACAGATCATCCCCATCTTGCATGGTGGCAAAAAATTATTAAAGACATAGACCCCAATTGTAGAAATAAATTTTTAGTTAATTTTTTTGTTCATGGTTATTATGCAGATAATCAAAGAAAAAGAGCTAATTTTTACGAAAAAAATGGATTTTATCCTCCTACTGTTTTGCTTTCAAGTATTACCCAGAAATGCAATTTTAATTGTACGGGTTGCTGGGCGCATAATTACGACGTAAAAGAAGATCTTCCGATCGAAATTTGGAAAAAAGTAATAGATGAAGCAAGAAATCAAATGGGTATTCATATTATTCCGGTAGTTGGCGGTGAACCATTTGCGCGACCAGATTTTCTGGATTTAGTTGAACAATATCCCGATTGCATCTTTATAACTTTTACAAACGGTTCATTTCTCACTGATAAAGTAATTCAAAGAATAAAAAAACTTGGTAATGTCGCTCCGATGTTCAGTCTTTCCGGTTGGGAAGAATCAACTGATAAGGTCAGGGGTAAGGGAACATTTAAAATGGTCATGGAAAAAATGGACCGTCTTAGAGAAGAAGGTATATTTTTCGGATCAAGTATTGCAGCTACAAGAGAAACAACTGACGAAATAGTTTCAGACGAATTTCTAAAAATGTTGTCAGATAAAGGTGTTCTTTGGACATGGGGCTTCCATTATGTACCGGTCGGTGAAAACCCGGATCCTTCTATAATGCCTACAGCAATTCAAAGAGAACAAATTAAACAAGCTTTATATAATGCCAGAAATACACTCCCAATGATGACAGTAGATTTTTGGGGAGATGGACCAGAAATGATGGGTTGTATTGCAGGCGGCAGACAATATATACATGTTAATGCCAAGGGTGATGTTGAGCCATGTACATTTGTACATCTTGCAACTCACAATATTAAAACTTCTACGCTTACAGAAGCTCTCGCAAGCCCATTTATGAAGGCTATAAGAAAAGGAGCTCCATATGATGGCAATATGCTTAGACCATGTATGATAGTTGATAGACCATGGGTACTAAGAGGTTATTATAAAAAGTTTAAGCCATATGAAACACATAGAGGAGCTGCTGATTATCTTACCAAACCTGAAATTATGGAACAGATTGATCAATATTCAGCTGAAGTAGCAGAAATTATGGATGAAAATTGGAAAAATGATTACTTTATGACCATATTTCCACTTCCCGGCGAATATTATCACGATAGAAAAATATTATGCAGCAGTAAAATTCCTGTAGGCGGCATACATGGCGGCTGTGAAAAGCATGGCGGTTGTACTTGCGGTAAAGATTTATCAGCACTAGAAGAATTATCCAAAGACCTGATTAATGTGTAAAGGAGTTCAGTGATGCCACATCAAATTATTACAAATATATGCTCAGGATGTGCAGCATGTATTGAAGCATGTCCTGTTGAAGCAATTGAAAAAATCGATAATAAAATTCAAATAAATCCTGATGAATGTGTAGATTGTGATACATGTAAACGCATATGTCCCGATAAATGTGTAGATGGTGGACCAGATAGATATCTTGAATTAAGAAACGGATAAAATGACAGAAAAAGAAACAAAAAAACGTATAGTTTCTTTTCCTAATATGGGAAATCTTGGTATTCCTGTTAGTGCAATGCTCAAAACAATGGGAGCAAATTTATATATACCGCCTTCAAATAACAGGGAAACGCTTACTCTTGGTACAAGATATAGTGCAGAAACAGTATGTTTACCATATAAAATGAATCTAGGTAATTATATTCATGCACTTGAAGCGGGTGCAAATGTATTATTAATGTTTCAGGCACCGGGAACTTGCAGACTTGGTAATTATGCTTCTATGGCTGAATCAACACTAAGAGAACTTGGCTACGATTTTGAAATGGTAGTATTTGATATGTATAAAGGTAAACTGGTTGAAGTATCAAAAAAGTTTTCTATTGCAACAGGAAATACTAATCTGGTCAGAACTTTATACGGAATAAAATTAGGATTTACTAAATTTGATGCACTTGATGTAATTGAAAGAAAGCTTTTATATATAAGACCCAGAGAACTTGAATACGGCAGAGCCGAGCGCATATATAAAGCAGGCAAATCTGCTATTGATTCTGCAACAACAACCAAGGATGTTAAAAAAGCAGTTAATCAAGCAATTAAAAAATTTGATGTTATTCCTGTGGATAAAAACAAGGAAATTTTAAAAGTCTACCTGACCGGAGAATTTTTTGTTCTTCTTGATCCGTTTACAAATATGAATATAGAAAAAGAACTCGGAAAGCTCGGCGTGGAAGTAGAAAGACAGATCATGCTTTCTGACTGGACAAACGGCGCACTATTACCTAAATGCCTTCAGAAAGTAGAATCTCACAGAGATAGGTCAAGCAGAGTTGCAGGAACATACATGAAGAGGGCAATAGGAGGCGAATGTTTGGAATCTATCGGTGATGCAGTTTATGCAGCTAAATCAGAAATTGACGGTGTTATACATTTGGGACCTTTTAATTGTAATCCTGAAGTAGTAAGCCAATGCATACTTCCTCATATAAGCAGAAATGAAAATATTCCGATTATTTCATTTATGATGGATGAGCAAACAGGCAAAACAGGAATTGTAACACGTCTTGAAGCTTTTGTTGATTTGATTTACAGAAGGAAAAGGAAAAAATTATCTTCTAGTCTATGTACAAATATATGTTAGCAACTATAATACATCTACATAATAAATTAGTAATAAAAATAAATTCTATATGGAGGTTTATATAATATGAAAATAGGTATACCAAAGGCTTTAGGTTACTATCTTTACTACCCTTTCTGGCATGGTTTTTTTAATGATCTTGGAATAGAAGTTGTTCTTTCAGGTAGAACAACTAAAAAACTTGTTTCTGAAGGAAGTGCACTGGTTGTTTCTGAAACATGCCTGCCGGTTAAAGTATATGTTGGTCATGTGCTTGAATTATTAAAGAATGGTATAGATGTTATATATTCTCCCAGTATTCAATCAATTGCTCCAAAAGTATATAACTGTTCCAAGCTTAGAGGTCTCCCTGATTTAATCAGAAATATCATTAGAGAAGATTTTCTTTTAATTGAACCAACTCTTGATAAATCAGTACCCAAACAGGGTTTGTCTCAGTTTCTTTATGAATCTGTAGCACCTTTAGGCATTACTAATAAAAAAAGAATTGATAAAGCATCTAAAGCCGGCTGGGAATGCATGAATAATTACTGGCTTATGACAAGATCCGGTGTACAGTCAGATGTTGCTATTAAAATTGCAACAGAAGGCAAAGTTATGTTTACATCTGATAAAAAAGATTTTTCAATCAATGCGGCTGTTATTTCTCATGGTTATAATTTATATGACGAACATATCAGCATGAACGTTCTTAAAAAACTTGAAGGTCTTGGAGTAAAACCATATACAGCTGAAAATTTAAATTTGGAGCAAATGACAAAGGGAATTAAAACATTAAATACAAATCTCTATTGGGCCAATGAATCTGAAATTACAGGAGCAGCTGGTCATTATATGACTGATGACAATATTGACGGTGTGATAACCATAACGGCTTTTGGATGTGGACCTGATTCGCTCATGATAGAAAGAATTACAAGATTTGCAAAAAGACTCAATAAGCCTCTTTTAAATTTAACAATAGATGAACATACAGGTGAAGCAGGTTTTGTGACCAGATTAGAAGCGTTTACAGATATGTTATTCAGAAAGAAACGTACAATTCTTGTAGATTCACTTAATCGACAAATTTATAACGGCAATGAACAAAATATTAAACTTCTTCAGGAAGTTGAACGTTTAAAAGCCAGAGTCTAAAACCATAAATTAAAGGAGTCCTATGAAGATTTCATTTCCTCATATGGGGAATTTGCATATAATTTTATCAAGTGCAATTAGAATACTTGGGGGAGAAGTAATCGTTCCGCCTTACAACAGTAAAACCACATTGTCGCTTGGTACCAGAAATAGCCCTGAGGCTGTATGCCTGCCTTATAAGCTTTTACTTGGTAATTATATTCAAGCTATAGAAGCAGGAGCTGAAGCTATTTTAATGCTTGACAGCCCAGGTATATGCAGATTGGGTCAATACAGTGCTTCCTCCAGAAATGCACTTATTGATCTTGGGTATGATATAGAGTTTATTAATTTCGATCTTTATCAGGGAAAATTAAAAGAAATTTATAAAAAGTTCAAAAGGGCAACAAATAATGGAAATCCAATAGATTTAGTAAGAGCAATAAAAGTAGCTCTGATTAAAATAGATATACTGGATCAGCTTGACCATGCACTTGCTTACTACAGAGCGAGAGAAATCCATATTGGCAGTGCTGATTCAAAATACAAAAAAGGTATAAAAGCTATAGAAAATGCACTTACTCCTAGAGAGTGCAGAAGTGCTATAAAATATGCACTTGAACAGCTTTCTTTAGTGCCAATAGATGCAAATAAAGAGGTTCTGCATGTTGATATCACAGGTGAGATTTTCGTTGTACTTGATCCGTTTGCAAATTTGGAAATCGAAAAAGAACTTGGCAGATTGGGCGTACATGTCCATAGAAAATTAAACCTTAGTGATTGGACAAAATCTTCATTGATACCGTCAATATTACGATTTAATGAAACTCATGGTGAAAAAGCTAAAAGATATGCTAAAGCGTATCTAAAAAGGGACATCGGTGGAGATGCCATAGAATCCATAGGTGATGCGGCGCTTGCAGGTAGTAATAACAGTGATGGAATAATACATCTTTTGCCTTTTACCTGTATGCCGGAAATAATATCTCAAAACATACTTACTAATGTAAAAATGAACAATGATGTGCCTATTTTATCAATTGTACTAGATGAACAAATGGGCAAAGCTGGATTCAATACAAGATTAGAAGCGTTTGTTGATCTAATTAGAAGAAGAAAACGTAAAATTGCGTAGTTTATACTAAAACGTCCGAAAAGTCCTGAACGAGTTACTAAAAGCTGAAGCTCCTGCTGATCGCAGCAGCTTCAGCTTTTTAAAATCCCACTACGTACATCGCCTCCGAAAATAACGCTCATACTACCGAATGCCATTTTTTATTTGATGTTAAAATCCCAAATTCATTTTTGAAGTGGTATATTAACTATAAGAAATCTTTAAAGCTGAACTTAATTTCAAGATTAATTCAGGATTTCGTATAAAGCGTTTAATGAAAAAACCAATATCGTGTTTGATATGCTCTTCTGCTTCCCAGCGAGTTAAGTTTCGTTCATTAATGTACCATTTTCTGTATTTTACAAGAAAGAGCTTGATTTCATTCTCTGACTGAAGTGAATTTAAAATGCCTGCAATTCCGCCGTATGCAAGATATTTATCGCTCATAACCAATCCTCATGTAAATCAACTACAATCTTTTTTCTTAAATGTATACATATAATGATTGCTTTTATAAACAAACATTATATCATTATTTTATAAGAATTTCCATATTTGATATAAAATTTGAATAAAAATTATATTTAAACAGCGTTCACCATATCATATTGAAACAAAATTATTTACAGTAGGAATAATAATCATAAGAGCATTTGTTACTCTTGAACCACCTTTTACAGTCGGATAATTAACAAGTTTGCCTTTATACACCATTTGCGTTGAAGTACCGCCATCGAGATTCATAGCATTATAACAGCCATGTTCATGCATGATTTTAGCTAATTCAGTTATTGTTGCTCCTTCTGAAAACCCTTTATGCCTTCCATCTATTGTTACAAGTACTAACGTCCCTTTCTTTGTATAACCAACGGCAGTTCGAGGTAATTTAGTCCACAGAAAATATCTGGAAAATTTTTGTTTATCAATAAAAATTCTGCCTTCTTTAACTAAATAAGGCCCGCCGCCTACTGCATATTCAACGTCATCCCAATCATTTGGCTTAATTTTTAAATTATATTTAACTGAATTTCCAACTTTGATGCTTTTAGGTAAAAAAGAATGTGGTCCAACTATAACAAATCCGTCTTTAGGGATTGCAACACTGCTATTTTTTACGTAACTGACGGAATCATTCTGAACTACAATGTGACTGTAATAGGCAGATGTTATTGGTGTTTTTTTACCCCATTGATCAGTAAATACAGAGTAAGATCTGGAACTAAATACAGGTTGATTTATATTAAACAGATCTAATTTTATGTTGTCTCCGATTAATATTTCTCCATCAATATCTAATTTTGCCATTTTAAATTCATTATTTTTTGTAATACCAAGAGTGACACGTCTATAAAGTGGACCTGTAATAATTTTTCCATTAATTATTGAAGTTCCAAGGGGGGTACCACAGTCAGGCTTAAAATATGATGCGTTAACTCCTGCTATAGCATCTTCAATTACAGCTATCTCCTTAACACTCTTTACAGAACCAATATAATATGAACCATATGCTGGTTTTATTAAAGCTCCACTGTCTTTTGGGTTTACGACGAGAATATTAACAATTGCAGGTTTTCCATTTAACCATCTCTTAACTCTTTTATGCTTTACTCCTGGATTGTTTACACGAGATTTATTTACATAAGAAATTTTAGGTTGTGATATATTTCCCTGTATCACGACAATTTTACTATTAGATCCATAAGATACATCTTTACCATATATGCAAATACAGCAAAATAATATTAAAACCAGATAGTAATTAAATCTTTTAGCTGTCATTTTTCTTTTCAAACCCCTAATCACTAAGTGTTAATAGTTACTAGTTATTTATTTAACATAATAACATATTCACTTATTTCAGGGTTTTTATCTTCTTATAAATAAAATACTTAATAAAAATTAATTATAATTTGTTACTTTATGAATTAGAGAATTTTAAAGATAAACATATTTCTATATTGTTGATTAGCCCTATTAGATAATTCAATATAGTTTTAAATACTGATTTTGATTTAAATTAAAAGAATTTAATACATTATAAATACTGCCTTTAGGAGTTAGGGAACTCTGAATAAGATTTATATTTGAAATATCAAATTTTACTTCATCAAATTTGAATCCATCAGGTATATTAAAAGGTTCTGACGGTTTGTTTTTTAATCTGAATCTTGCAAGCGTAATATGAGGATTAAATGAGCGTTTTTCTTTTTTCACTCCAAGGTTTACGAGTTTGAGATTAATGTCCTTATATAATTTTGTAGCATTACCATTTGTATCATCACCTATTATAACAAGCTGTCTTGGAAATTTATTATTTGGCCAGATTACAACTTTTTTTAAAATAACTGTAATATCATTTATTGAATTTGCAGCTGCATGCAGATTAGTTATAACCTGATCGAGTTTATTATTTTCCAGATCCCCTATATATTTCCATGTCAGGTGGATATTTTCTTTCTCTACCCATTTTATAGAATTATCAAACTGTTCTTGTAGTATATTTAACTCATTCTCAGGAAACAGGAAATCTAAATTTATATAGGTTCCGACAAAAAGGCGTATATTATCTGATTTATTATTCATATGATGATATCCAGACTACAGCCGCCACGGCGGGCAAAGCCCGACCTAAGCGGCTTCGCTTTTACAAAGGTCGACTGCAAATTTTTGCTCATTATCAAGAATTATAATTATGCACCGTCTCCAATCATATTGTAAACAAATGTAAATATATTTTCTATATTTGGCAATTTTTGTTTTCTTATATACTTTATATATACAAGAGACAACTTCCTGACCTTACTTTCCAACAAATTTTTGCCCCTATATGGGGCTTTTTTATTTTCTAATCAAAATAATAGAGTCCTCTTGTGAGGACTCTATTATTTAATATGATTCTTATGTCTGTTCTTTACTAATTACTTCCTGAACTTTTTTTAAAAGGTCATCACCTTTTTTTTGTATTTCTTCCATTGCAAAGTCAGCTTTGCTTTGTATTTCTTTGATAGAGTTTTCTGCATTTTTGTAAAGTTCTGAAGAATTTTCAGACAAGATTTGTCTTGTTTCTTCGCCTGAATGTGGAGCAAGTAAAACACCAATTATTCCTCCAACGCATCCACCAATTATGAAACCTGCAAAAAATTTTCCTACTGACATAAAATACTCCTTATTTATTGTTAACTACTTTTTTCTTTGTTCCAGGAAAACTTTCAAGCCTGTTAACAGCCCCTGCTTAAGACTGGAAGTCAGGACTTTAGCTTTGCTGTAAAGTTTACTTGTTGAATCTGAGATCACGTTAATACTTCTATTTAAATTTACTACCTGAGAATCGGCTGAAGAAGCTATGGAATTAATATTTAGCAATGTACGTCTGAACTCTTTGAGAGTAGGTTCAAGTTCAAGCTTAATAATTCCGGTTAGATTCTGAACGGATTTAGCCAGATTAGACAGATCAACTAATAATTTAACCAGTAATATAGTGATTATAATAAGAATAATGATTGTTTCAGTAATTAAAAAACTTAATAATTGTTGATTAATAAATGTTAAACCTTCCAAATTAATTCTCCTAGAAGTTAATACCTGACTCTAATTCTTCTTTATGTTTTGCCGCAGCTAATCTACCTGCTTTAAGTGCATTATTTATCTTACATATTTGATTTTCAACTGTATATTTAATTCTGTTTATTAAATCAGTACTTGCATTTTTAGTATCGTAAATATTAGGTTTAATTTCACCAGAAATATCATTAACAATTTCTTTTAAATCTTGTCTCATTTCTTCTCCTGACTTTGGAGAAAAGAGAATTCCTGTAGCAACTCCTGTAAGAACACCAAATAATAGTCCTACACCAAAACTTACTGAACTATCCGAACTTTTTGACATTTTTTACCTCCAGTATGTAAAAATACAAAATTTAGTATATCATAATTTTATTTTCATAAATAGAATATGTGCTAATAAGCTGATTTTAGAAATCTTTGAGCAAATGTTGCTATAATCCGCCGTCTGATCTTCCATAGTTTGACTATTGTTGTCAAAATGACAAATTTCTTATCGATAGAAAACACTGGAATTTTTGATTTGACAAGATCTGCAAAGATTTCGCCAAAAAGAGTTGTAATTTCATTTGTTGATAAAGGTTGAGGAATAAAATTTTTCTTTATATTCTGGTTCAAACTATTCATTTCTTTTCTTATATTTCTAAATGAAGTCGGTAAATCGGCAGAAAGTTCATCACAATCTTCAATCTTTTTATTTGTCCATTTTCTAATAACTTTAATCGAGTAAACAATAAGATATAGGATAAAAAGTTCTATTAGAACTATTAAAATTAAATGATTTTGTGACATAATATAATTTATAACCCTATTTTCAGAGTAATTTATAATAATTATAACTTAAAAAATGAGAATAATAGTTAACTAGTAAAATTATATGCAAAAAATTTTTAAATATAAATCATCAATATTAATAACTAAAATATTAACCCGTCTAATAAAATATTGTAATGTTGGAGCTGGAACGAATTTCCCCGGAAAAATCGGTAGATTAATAGCACCTGACATTCTTTCTTATCTTGTTAATCAGGCTAAAAAAGAAATTATCGTTGTAACAGGCACAAATGGTAAAACAACCACTTCCGGCTTTATCGCAAATATATTAAACGCAGCAGGAAGAAAAACAGCACATAATAAAAAAGGTGCAAATATGCTGACCGGATTGACATCGGCTATTATTCAGGAATGTAATCAAAATACTGAATTAAATGTTGATCATTGTTTGCTGGAAATAGATGAAGCTTATTTTTGCAAAGCTGTTGATGAATTCAATCCAAATTTGCTTGTAATAACAAATTTATTCAGGGATCAGCTGGACAGATATGGTGAACTGGATACAACTGCCAGAAAAATAAAAGAAGCAATAGCTAAAACAATCACAAAAAAACCTCTCAAGGTAATTCTTAATGCTGATGATCCTATAGTATCTTCTATTACTCAAGGAAAGAATGTTGAAAATATCTATTTTGGATTCAGGAATATTATTTTTGTTGGGCAAGATACCGATATAAAGTCGCCACAGGAAGCTGCTTCCTGTAAATGCGGGCAAAAATATAATTATTCAAAAATATTTTATGGGCATTTGGGACATTATAATTGCACTTGCGGTATATCAAGACCGAAACCTGATATTGAAGCTGATGTAAAAATTGATGTTTCCAGCTCTACAATTACTGTATTTTCTCAAAAATATGGGGAGTTTAAAGTAAAACTGAATATGCCGGGACTTTATAATGCATATAACGCTCTTGCTTCAATTTCAGCTTGTCTGGAATTGGGAATCTCAGTTAAAGAAATAATTCAGGGGCTTGAAAATTACAGCACTATATTTGGAAGAGCTGAGCTTACTTATTTAAAAGGAAAACCCACATTAATTCAGCTGATTAAAAATCCGATAGGGGCAACAGAGGTATTGAGAACTGTTAAAGATGATAAAACAAGTAAGCTGCTGATTATTATTAATGATGATTATGCAGATGGCAGGGATGTTTCATGGTTATGGGATGCTAATTTCGAGCTTCTTTTTGGTCACGAAAAACAAATTATTACAAGTGGCATCAGAGCCGCAGATATGGCCGTGAGGCTTAAATATGCAGGAATTAATCAAAACAATCTAAAAATTATTAAAAACATAGATAACGCAGTTAAATATTCACTTTTGAATTTACAGACAGACGAAAAACTTTGTATTTTGCCAACTTATACTGCTTTGTTGCAGTTACAGAAAATATTAAAAAAATATTAGTTAATATTTGATGATATCCAGATTACTATAATGCTTTCGAGGCTTTGTGGCAAAAATTATAGTTATATAGACGCCTCTTGAATTATATTTCGCATTCGTCCAGCCCTTTTAAGATAAAGCAACCTTCTTCACTATATTCGGCAACACAGTTTTTTCCGTTATTTTTTGCAAAATATAATGCTATATCAGCCTTTTGAATAAGATCTTCCTTGTTATCAGCATCGTCAGGAAGCCCTGATATACCAATACTAACAGTTGGTGAAAATTTAGGACCATTTTTTATATCAAGAACCAGATGTTCAATTTTATATCTAAGTCTTTCTGCAATAGTTCTTGCGTTTTCCTTTTTTGTCTCAGGTAAAATAAGTGCAAATTCTTCACCGCCATATCTGCTTGGCAAATCAATTTTTCTGCAGTCATTTGCTATAGTTTCTGCAATTGCTCTTAAAAGCTCATCTCCAACTTGATGACCATAGGTATCATTTATTTCCTTAAAATTGTCAATATCCAGCATTAATAATGAAAGAGAATGTCTATAACGTAATGCGCGTTTAAGTTCATTATCAAGAAGATAGTGAAAATGTCTAAAAATGAAGAGCTTAGTAAGTCCATCTGTTATTGCAAGTTCATAAAGTTGGGCATTATTAATTGCTATAGCAGCCTGATTAGCCAGAGCACACATAAACTCCAGATCATCCTGATTAAAGAACTTGCCGTCCATTTTATTTGTAATATTAATTATGCCAATTGTTTCCTCTTTAACAATAAGAGGAATGCATAATATAGAAGTTACATTTGAGAATTCCGACTGTACAAACCTCGGATCATTTGAACCAAGATTAGTGATAATGGCTTGTCTTGTGTTAAAAGCTGTTCCTGCAATACCTTCACCTACTTTTATTCTGGTACACTCAAATAGCCCATCATTGATTCTTTCTTCAGTTTCTTTAATAGGTAAACCATAGACCACTTTTACTACAAGCTCGTTGGAATATGAATCATAAAGCATTAATGAGCCTTTTTCAGCTCCAATAGTTTCAATAGCTGTTGACAGAATAACCTTCAATAGTCTTTTTAAATCATCAATAAAATTTAACGCTTGTCCGACATTATACAAAATTGAAATATTATGAAGTGTTTTTTGCAATTCACCCATTCTGTTTTTTTCTTCGTTTTTTGAATTATGTTTATTTATACCCTGTCCAAGCTGATCTATAATTTTTTCAAAAAGTTTAAAATCTGCTTCATCATATGGTTTATTATCAATTTTGCTTCCAATAGAAATAATGGCAAAAATTTGTCCGTTAAATATAACAGGCAGCCACACATTAGCTTCCATTTGCTCAAGCTTGGATTTTTCAAAGAAATTGGAATAAATATTTTTTCCTGATTCATCAATAATTAATAAGGGTTTACCATCTTCAATTAATTTCCAGATACTTTCACCATTATTTTCAAATTCAAACATATCAGAAAATTCAGAGTCAATTTCTGTGATTGATTTAAAAAAATTGTCTTCAGCTAAAAGAAAAAATACTTTTTTGATTTTTAGTTCATTTTTAATAAATTCAGTAAATTTAATCGCCAGAGTGTTAATATCCTGAGCATAATTGATTATTTTACCCAATTCAATACAATATTTAATTTGCAGCATTTCTTGCTGAAGCTCTGATACAGTGTCTACTATTGTTTTTTCAGGAATTATATTCGACATATATACTACTTTTCTCACTATATTAACTATTAATTATCACTTTTTTAAAATTATACTATTAAAAACCTTATTAAGATACATTATTAAGATACATTTTTGTTTTTTTAATATACTAGAACTAGTTTGAATTTTTGACATTCTTTTTATTTATTATCGAAGAAGCTTCCTAACCTGCTTTTTACAACAGTTTAGCCTCATTATTTTACTGTTTTAAAAAGACGTTTCAAATTCAACATTACCAACTTTATATACTGTTTGAGATTTCTGTAAAAATCCCAAATTAATTTTGTAAGTGGTATAAATTATATAATGTATTAAATTTAACTATTCTAAATCATTTATTCGTTCTAAAAATTTTCAGAAATTAGAGGTAGCATGAAAAATATTAATGAAATAAGACAAGATTTTCCGGTTGTTAAAAATTTAATATATTTTGATCATGCTGCTGTAGCGCCATTACATAATCAGTCAAAGATTATACTGAATGAATATTTAAATTATTTCTTAAATTTTGGAATAAAAGACTATTCAATCTGGGCAGAAAAAATTGAAACAATCAGATCAAAATTTGCCGAATTTATTGGTGCTGATTCGTGTGAACTGGCATTTATAAAAAATACTTCCGCAGGTCTTTCTGTACTTGCAAATGGTATCAAATACAATAATGGCGATAATGTTATTATTCCTGATATTGAATTTCCTTCGAATGTTTATCCATGGATGAATCTTGATAGGTTTGGCGTTAAAACAAAATTTCTTAAAACAAAAGAGGGCATTGTAGATTTAAATGAAATGGAAAGTCTTATAGACAATAAAACAAGAGTAGTTTCTGTCAGTTGGGTTGAATTTTCAAATGGATTTAGAAATGATATGGCAGCAATTTCCAAGCTTTGCAAGAAAAAATCTCAGGAATACGGAAGAAAAATATATTTTTGCGTGGATGCTATTCAGGGATTAGGCGCTTTAAAACTTGATTTAAAAGAAACTGAAATAGATTTTCTAGCGGCAGACGGGCATAAATGGTTTTTGGCTCTCGAGGGAGCAGGCATTTTATACTGCAATAAAAAAATTCTAAAAGATGTTCATCCGACTTTTGTTGGCTGGAAAAGCGTAAAAAATCCGTTGAATTTTACGGATATACATTTTGATCTTCAGGAATCTGCCGCAAAATTCGAAGAAGGCAGTATGAATGTTGCAGGTATTCTTTCTCTTGGTGCAAGTCTTGATTTGTTTAACGATTACGGTATTGATAATATAGAAAAAAGAGTTCTCGGATTAACAAAGTATGCAGCAGATCTTTTACAGTCAAAAAATATTGAAATAATCAGTGTTTTAGAAGAGAAGCATCGTTCAGGTATTCTGACATTTAAAACAAAAGATATTGATAAAGATTATTTAAAATTGCTGGCTAACAGGGTACAACTTTCCAAAAGAGGAGATGCTCTCAGAATTTCTCCGCATTTTTATAATACTGAAGAAGAAATAGAAAAATTTGCAGGCTTAATTTTTTAGAGCCTAATATTTTATCTCTTTAAAGTCTGATAAATTCTGGTACTATCGACGGGTATTTCATTATAATGGTCTGCAATAGATAAATAAAGATCTTTGTGGTCTATTAATAATTGCTTAAGCTTTTTATGCGATCTTCTGAGTGCATTATCTATAGGTTTTTGCCCTCCTTTACTGCCTTGTAATTCAAGTATATCAGCAATTTCTTTGTAACTATGCCCTAATGCTTTAAGTTTGACAATATTTTGTTCAAAAGGAGTAAGTTTACTTATTGCAGAATCAAGTATTTCAAGAAAATTTTCTTTAGCAGCTACATCAAAGGCAGATAAATGCTGTGAATCAGGTATTATAGATTGTAAAACTGCTTTGGATTTCTCATTGTTTATTTCCTGATCTAAACTTAAATTCTTTCCATAATTAAATGAATTGACTAATATTTCTTTTTTATAACCTGTTAATTCCTGTAATTCTTCTAAAGATGGTTCTTTTTGAAATTTCTGAACAAATTCTTCTTTAGCCTTATTTATTTTAGTTATGTCATATTGAAAATATGTGGGATAGTAAACCAAGCTCGAAGCCATTTCTTTATCAGCTAAATCCCTTCTAAGCACAGTGGAGAGAAAAGCAAAAAATCGTCCCTTTTGAGGATCAAATTCTTTAAGCGCTTTTAAAAATGATTCCTTTGTATTTTGAAGTGCATCATTAAATGCCTCATTAATCATATTTTTATTGGAAATAGTACCTTCTTTAGTGGTATGATTAACAGCATTTTTATTGGCAATACTTTTTAAATAAATATCAACTTTAGAAAGCAATTTAATTTTAGTATCTGGATCCTGATATTTATGGAAACTATCTGCAAGACTATTTATTTCAGCATAATAAGCTTCACTTTGTTGATCAGAAATGGTATTTGATTTGAATGACAATTTATTAAAATGATTCTTTTGAATTATCATTAATCATCCCTTTTATTTTAAATACAATTACAAAATCTATAAATATTCTGAATATTAAAAATTTACTTTTTTTTGTGAAATATTAAGATATATATATTTATTTTGTATTAAAATTTGTAAGAAAACTGAACTATAATCTTAAAAATAACAATTCAAACCATTTCTTTTAATCTGGATGTTTTTTAAATATAATCGTGAGTAAAGTTTTAAATATTATTGAAAGGCAAAGGCAGTGACGAAGTATTTACTTGAATTAGGAACTGAAGAATTACCATATAAGTTTATTCCATCTGCAATGGAGCAGTTAAAAGAACAATTTTACAAAAAACTGGAAGATAACAGAGTCAAATTTGAAACCATAACAACTTATGGAACACCCAGAAGACTTTGTGTAATAGTAGAAGGACTTACAGAATCACAGCCTGACCTGATAAAACAAATTAAAGGACCTCCCGCTAAAGTTGCTTTTGATTCTGAAGGAAATTTAACACCTGCTGGAAATGGTTTTGCAAATAAACAGAGGATAAATTCCAAAGGTATCTATAAAGAACTTGTAGGTGAAATTGAGTATATTTTTGCCGAAATATGTGATAAAGGAAAAAAGACTGCAGAAGTCCTTCAGGACATTGTTCCTGAAATTATATTTGATCTTCAGGGTTCTCATTTTATGAGATGGGCTGATTTCGATGTTAAGTTTTCACGCCCAATCAGGTGGATCGTATCTTTAATGGATACAGAAGAAGTAAAAATAAAAATTGCTGACATCACATCAACTAGATATTCCAGAGGTCACAGATTCCATGCAAATAAAGAAGTGAATATTTCTTCTCCTGATAACTATCTTGATGAACTGTATAATGCAAAAGTTATTGTTGATCAAAAAAGAAGATATGAAGAAGTTATTAAACAGGCAGAAAGTATTGCAAGATCTGTCGGCGGCAAAGTTTCTCTCGATCCCGATCTTGTTGAAGAAGTTACTTATATTGTAGAATGGCCCGTCTCGGTACTTGGGAGCTTTGATGAAAAATATCTTGTTATACCAAAAGATGTCATCGTCTGTGTAATGGCTTCACACCAAAGATATTTCCCTGTGTTCTCTGTAGATGGTAAAAAACTTTTGAATCATTTTATAACAATGGCTAATTACGAAGGTTCTGATTTTGATAACATTAAAAGAGGCAATGAAAGAGTCATTAAAGCCAGACTTGATGATGCCATTTTCTTTTATACAGAAGATACAAAAAGAACACTTGAATCAAGAATCGAAGATTTAAAAGGTGTAACATTCCAAAAAGGTCTTGGCTCTATACACGATAAGACAAGCAGGATTAGAGAAATCGCTTTCTATATATCAGAAGAGCTGGAACTAGATAAAGCAACTGTAAAAAATATCGAAAAGGCTGCTCTTTTATGTAAAGCTGATCTCGTAACCTCACTTGTAAGAGAATTTACAGAATTACAGGGGGTTATAGGAGGTAATTATGCGAAGATTGATGGAGAATCTGACTTTGTAGCAGAAGGAATCAGAGAACATTATCTTCCAATATCAGCAGATAGTGAACTTGCGGAAACTATTACCGGACAAGTTGTAGGCATAGCTGATAAAATTGATACAATTAGCGGCGTTTTTTCAATTGGTAAAATACCAACAGGCTCTGCTGATCCATTAGGTCTGAGACGTGCAGCTTTAGGGATTATTCTTACTCTTATTAAAAAAGATATAAATATTAATTTATCAAAGGTTATTGAAAATGCAGTTTCCATTCAGCCTGTTAAAATTGCAGATAAAGACAAATTAATCAATGATATCAGAGAATTTATAATTCAAAGGTTAAGAATATCTTTACAGGAAACCTATAGATATGATGTTGTGGAAGCAGCTTTTGGAGCAAAAGATCCGCTTGCAGATATTAATGATCTAATGAAAAGATTGGAAAAAATCTTAGCTCTTGTTAATGAAGAAAATTATTCCTCCATTCATGATGCTGCAAACAGGATTATTCGTATTTTAAAGTCAGAAAAAACTACAATTTCACCAAATCCCGAGTATTTTGCTC
>JAQVCB010000158.1 GCA_028689995.1 Candidatus Gastranaerophilales bacterium | reverse complement strand
TCAAGGCAGCAGTGCCGGCTCCTCGCCGCCACAACTACCTTTCACTTTTCCAAGGTCGGGTTTGAAAAATTCGATTTTTCCAAAAAATCAGAATTTTTCTTCACCCTCTTCCATTAAAGTTAAAGCACCTGCCAAAATTAACATTACTCTTGAGGTTTTGAACAAAAGAGAAGACGGATATCATAATATAGAAAGTATTATGCAGGCAGTAAGCCTTTATGATTATTTGACAATATCAGTTGAAAACTCAGAACGTACTGTTATAGAAATTTCAGGCAATAATACTTTAATTCCATACGATAAAACAAATCTTGCTTATAAAAGTGCGGAAAAATATTTAGACAAAGCAGGCATTATAAATAAAAAGATAAATATTTATATAGAAAAGTATATTCCTGTTGCAGCAGGACTTGCAGGTGGGAGTTCTAATGCTGCTGCAGTTTTATTTGGGTTAAATAAAATATTTAACAATCCGTTAAAACAAGAAATACTTTCTGCTCTTGCATCTGAAATAGGTGCTGATGTGAATTTCTGCCTGTATGGTGGTACTCAGATGGCTACTTCAAGAGGAGAGATATTAAAACCAATCGAAACACCTCATCTCAATATAATCATTGTTAAACCTAAAGATCTGTTTATTTCTGCAAAAGAAGCTTATGACAAGTATTCAAAACTGAAAAACAAACTGTCATATCAACCAACAGAGTTTATGCTTGATGCAATTAAACAAAATAATCCTGAAGCAATTGCAAAGTTGATCCATAATGTACTTGAAGATGCTATTTTACCTGATTATCCGCAAATACAGAAAATAAAACAAACGTTAATCAAAGCAGGCTGTTTAAATGTTATTATGTCCGGTAGCGGTCCGAGTGTATTCGGGATTTTGCCTGATGATAGGCAGCGTATTGATATTAATAACTGCGACCTGTTTTATGTTAGTACATTAACAACAGGTATAGTTGAATTTAATTAGACTATAAAAATAAAGTAAAATATTTCTTTTTATACCACTTCAAAAATGAATTTGGGATTTTAACAACAAATAAAAAATGGTATTCGGTAGTAGGAGCGTTATTTTCGAAGGCGATGTACGGTAGTGGGAGTGTAAAAAAACTGAAGCTGCTGCGATCAGCAGGAGCTGGAGGTTTTTAATAACTCGTTCAAGCCTTCGAAAATATAAACTCGTTTTAGTATAGTTTAATAATAATTTCAAGTAAATAATGTATTGTTTAATAAAAAACAGACTGCTATAGTTTCATATAAGTATTAGTATCCGGGAGGAATCTCTATGGAAAAATTTAAAATCTACAGCAATGATGCTTATGACTTTAATAATGTTGCGCAAATACAAGATTTCTATAAACTTGTCGGCAAAAAAGATGTGTTGAAAAAGATTACTGAAGCTAATAAAGATAAAATTTATATGAGAATTGTTGCCGATAAATCAGATAAAAGCATTACAATGTCACTTTTTGAACCAAGAACAAGCCAGAATGTGCAGATAAAACTTCCTGATTTATTGCTTGATTATGAGGAATATAAAATAAAAGAAGCGGATGCATTTCTGGATTTGACCGAATATATGGAATTTGAATAAAAATTATTACTTAATAAATGAAAAGAGATTGCTGAGCAATCTCTTTTCATTTAATTATTTTTGATATTCTTTTATGAATTCAGGTAATTGGTTTTTTCGAGTACCTAGTTTTAAATAACTTTGTGTTAATTCCTTTTTTTGTTTCTCATCTGCTTTTTGTGCTTCAGTGTCTATTTTTTCGTATAAACCCTGTTCTGCGGAATTTGTTCTTACATAAACATCCATTTCTTTTTTGCGTTGGAAGGTTTCAACTTTTCTTTTGTATAGATTTTTAGGCAGGGACAGTAATGCAGAACCTGCTCCAATAGCTAAAGAAAGAAGGACAAGTCCTTTTACATCTTTTTTTGTTGGAATGTCTCCATATATGACAGTATCCCATAAAACTTTTCCTGCAACACCCAAGCCTGCCAAGGCAGTAAGTTTGGCGGCATCGAGATATTCAAAGCCAGAGTTGATAGGATTTTGATATTTTTTATCTTTTGTATTTTTATCCTGCCCTGATTTAAAGAACACATCCGTTACACATGAAACAGTTCTTTTTGAATTTAACTGTTTTACTGGTGATGATAAATATTGAGGGCAGATTGTATTTTTGTCAGAACTATTTACTAACATAAATTATTCCTATAATGTTCACTGTCATGCTGAACTTGTTTCAGCATCTGTTGATACATAGATCCTGAAATAAATTCAGGATGACACGAGTCAATATTAATATAGTCTAATTTATGTATTTACGATTGCGCCGCCACCCTGTTTTCCGATCTGGAATTTCATATAATGATTGATAGATTCATCGAGCGGAACGTCTTCATTGCGTGCTTCCTGGTCTATTTGTTCAGACAGACTTGTTTCAGCAGATTTTGCTCTTGAAAATACGTCCATTTCTTTAGTTTTAGCGAATGCACTTACACTTCTATGATAAAGAGCTATAGGAAGGGTTAGTGCTAGAGTAGCCAATCCTACACCAGCTGCTACTTTTTTATTTAATAGAGCTTTTTCGCCTTCTTTTTTAAATAAAAAACCTGCGCCGACTGCGGCTATAGTACTTGTAATAACTGGTACAATAGATGCGCTGAAATATTCCCAGCCTTTACTTACAGGATTTTGGTAATCATCTTTTTTGCTCGAAAAACTTACGCTGTCTTTTTGAAGCTGATTGTTAAATTGAGCTTTTCTGTTTACATTTGACTGTTGACGTTTTTGGTTTAAAGAAATAACATTCACGTTTTGTCCTAACGAACTTACTGCCATTTTATAACCTCCGTTCATATCTGTTTAAAGATAAAAATACTCTCATGTATAAATGCCACTCAATATTAAATGTTGCTACCTGTAAGCAGAGAATGAATTTATAATATACCATTTTTCTTTTGTGTAAAAGATTTTGACTATTTTGGACTCAAATTAACATTCCTTAATGTTAAGATATTTTGTCCGCTCATTATATCATAATTGATCATACTTTTTAAGAAGTATTTATATGCGTTTCAGTATTCTGTTAGTAAATATTAATTTAATTAAGTAATGTTAAGTTTTTTTTCATTTCTAAACAGTATTATAAAGAGAGTTTCAGCTTTTTTACGGTTTTAAAACTTAAATACATGTAAAATGAAACTAATATTTCTGAAATCTCAATTAACGACCTTATTACAAAGCTATAAGGTATGACAAAAAGATATTGAATATCCTTAAAGATAATTCCGGGAGTATTAAACCTGAATAAAAAATAAATTAAATACTTAAACTATATACATTTGTTTTATAACTAGAAAATTTGGTGTTTTATGATAATTCCGCCTGAAATTAATATGAGTAAATCTTTACACCCTGAAGATTTAGAAATTCTTGATAAATACGAATCTTCTGAAAAAATCTTATTTCAGACTGATTCAGAATTTAGCAGGATTTGTGTCGTGGAAAATTCACTGGGGCGGTTTTTAAAATTTGATGATTCCTATCAATCAGGGATTTTAAACTATAATTCCTGTCCCAATAATCTACCTTATATTAATTATTTTTTTATTTCATGTTTATTAAAAACTAATATTAAAAGTATATTAGTACTCGGAATGGGCTCAGGTTATTTTATCAGCAGTTTTATAAAGCTTTTGCCTCACTTAAAAAACATTGATATTGTGGAAATTGATCCTGATGTCATTGAAGTTGCGCACAAATATTTTAATTTTAAACAAAATGATCATGTAAATATCAACATTCAGGATGCAAGAGTATTTGTCAGAAATTCAAAAAATAAATATGACTTGATAATTATGGACTTAGCCTCTCATGAAGGTTTATTTTATAGATTTATGACAGAGGAATTTTTGTATGAAGTGAGGGAAAGACTAAATCCTGACGGAATACTTGCTTCAAATTT
>JAQVCB010000157.1 GCA_028689995.1 Candidatus Gastranaerophilales bacterium | reverse complement strand
AGGATCTGAATTCCCACATAAAAAGTTTGCTAAATACACAGATAAAAAAGGATTTATATTAAATTCAGATGGATTAGATAGCTTTTTGGTATTGATTATGTGGTTAACGGCAATAGTATCCCTAAACCAATTTTGAGCTTTTAATAAAACCTCTGTTTTTTGCTTTTCGTCCATACTTCACCAGAAAATAAATAATCGTTCGAATCATTATATAGAAAATGATAATAGATATTTAAGATAACAAAAAGAACCTTTCTATTATTCCTGCCAGGAATACTTAATAGCGGCATCTTTACAACGAATTTCTTTCGCTACGTTATCATAATATTTCGTGGATATACAAAGATCGCAAGAAGGACAATAAAACAATTTCTCAAAGTCACAAACATCTTGCCAAAAAGCCTTCATATCTGCTGAATTAGGGATATACTTTGCATCATGAGAAGCTTTATTGCCAATAAAAGTTGAACCTAATAATCGATCAAAAATTTCCATTCTTAACAGCTCTGAGCATTTTCTTTTCTTTAATGTCCCCTTAATCTCACTAAGTAACTCATAAGGCATGCGATCTTCATTGTCATCATTGAAACGAAATGAAACTTTGACCTCTAGACTTGACGCAATCTCCTTGAGAAGATTCTCCAAATATTTTCTAGCATCCGACCCCAAATTATCTGTATCATTAGCATCTATTTTATTTTGAATTTTGAGTTTAATACCTTTATTTTCTTCATCCAAATAAGTACCCATTGTATGGGTATGCTTAATACTTTTCACTAACCACCCTTTTCCTTTAATACGGTTACGTACTAATTCAAACCAAGAGTTTTCATGCGTAAGTAAAATCAACTGATATTCGCTATATTGCTCAATTAATAAATCAGCAAATCGTTTGCGATGATTAGCATCAAAACTTGAAATCACATCATCCAAAATAATGAATTTATTTATTTTGTTGAAAGCTTCAACAGAAGCAAGAAAAAATGATATCCCAACGCAATTCAGATGAGATTCGCTAAGATATTTATGCGGAGGAGAGACATTTAATTTTTCTAGAAAATCGATCTCAACAGTGATACCTGTCAAATTATCATCTTCTTCTTCAATTGGAACCAGTCTAATATTTTCGATCTTCTTATTAGGATTCAGAAATTGATATATAGAGTTTATGCGTTGCGAGAAATTACCAAAAAAAGCCTCAAGAGAACTTTTCTGATGCTTTAGAAATTCTTTATATACAAGTTCTAAATTATCAAATTGTTTTTTATATAAATCTTTTTCCTTCTTGAGCTTTCTAATTTGCGCATAAGAATTCCCTGCTATTTTAATTTGGTTATACGCATCTGCCTTAGTATTACTTTTTCTCTTTTCCCTCAGCTCTTCGAGCTCTTTTTTAGATTTATTATCTACATCAGCAATCAAAACCCTTTTTAATAAAAGGTCATTTTCATGAGGAATGGATTGACCTTTTATAGGATCCACTTGGCTAGCCTCTAAATACAATAAAATTTTGGATTTAATTGTGCCAAGTAAATCCCCATATTGCACATTTTCGGGCTCCTTGATTTGCCTATCTGATAAACATAAATCTAAAAGATTCAATGTTTGCTGAGTCTGCTCCAATAAAATTTTTCTTAATTCTAAAAGCTTGTCTAAATCTGATTTAACTAAATGTAATGTATCTAATCTTCCACCTATTGCCGAAAGTAATTGGTTTCTATCCTGCTCTATTAGGCACAAAGGGCAATTATCAGAGGTATAATCCATATCATTTAGAACATCTTTTCCTACTGATAAAAGCTTTTCTAAGATTAATTTTTTTAGATTACTTACGTCAGATAAAATATCATCAAAATTTCTTTTATATTTTTTATATAGATCCTCCAATTCATTCAAGTTTGCAGGCAGTAAGAGCATTTTCTCTTGTAACCTTTCAAGAAAAGTTTCTTGGTTGATTTCTTTAGTATTATCCGGCTGCTTAATTTTTCCTAAAATTATATTAACATCCGCTAAAGAAGATGCTTTGATATCTAATGAAAAAGGCTCAACTAATTTATTCACAAGATCTAAGAATTGTTGGTCAGAGACAATATTGCCTCCTATTTGCTCAATTATCTGTCTTTGTTGATAGTTAATTTGGTTATCAAAGTCCTTTGTTCTTATTTCCTTTGATAGAGCCGCACACACAGCCTTAAGAGTCGTTTTAACATTGGTTACTTCAGAGTATCCAATAATAGTAGATAACTTCTCTAATCTTTGCGCTTTTGTAGCGCATGCAAATGTATCTAATTCCTTGTATCTGAGAATAAAGTTTTCTCCGGCAGATGCTCCAATATATTTTTCAATAACCTCTGTGCTATTAGCTATCTTAGATATTAATTTGCCACTTTTTGTTTCTATTTTTTTGATAATGTCATGATTATGGCTTTTTCCAAAAATTCTGAGTTCCAATTCTGCAGGTTTATCCAGAGGCAATGACACATTCCTCATCGCATCATGCCCTTTAGGACCTATCTCACCATCCGAAAGATGATCAACTCTATCGTAAAAAAACCATTCAAGCACATCAGACATAGTGCTTTTCCCAGATCCATTATCTCCGTAAAATAACGCAGATTTTAAATCTAGTTGAATAGGAAGTTCATTCAAGACCCCCCTTAATCCTGCAATTCGAATTGAATTAATTTTCATTTTTTTCTCTAATGTGAGACATCGCATTTACTAAGTTTGTCTTAGTAAACTTGCCCGCCTCATATAAATTTACGACTGCTGTAACCGTATCTTTATCAAGTAATTCGTTACCTTTGATACTGGCAATAAAGTCATCTAGAACTTCCTGACCGCTCTTGATTTCCTGTTTCATTATTCGAAGTTTTCCCAGTTAATTTGAATATCTATTCCTACATCCTGATCCATAATATTATAGCCTGATTTGTTATTACAGATTGGATACACACCATAATGCTTTACAAAATTAAGTATAAAAAAGCTTTCGAGCGATTCAATATTCAGCGGCCATTTTGTTCTCAGCATTTCAAAATTAATATAAGTAAAGTTAAGCTGATTAACTTTTTTATAATTTATTATTCCTTCATTTCCAGAGCTTCCTTCTAGATGCCCTTGCAGCCTTTTGCCAATACTATTAGTCTTTCTTTCACTCATACCTATATATATGAGCTTTGACTTTCGAAATGGATACTGTATTTCAATTTGAGTATTATAGATCAGATACAGACCAGCCAATCCCATTAAATGCTTTATATTAGCATATTCGAAAGGTTGCCCTTCATCAAAGAAGAGTTGGATTTTATTCATAAAATATTCTTTTAAATTTTAAACATTACAGACTTAGTAATCATAGAAATTATTTAGATTTCTTTTTTGGCATATTTTTTTCTGACATTCTTCATAATAAATGAATTTAGCCCATCCCCGTTGGCAGCTAATATTTTCATTTTAGCGATATTCTCGCATCCAGTATGAGCATCATCATATAGGTAAACATTCCCATCTTTAAATTTGACTCGGATATAACCATTTCCGTCTTCGTAGGCAATTACTCCTGAATCACCTTGCAAATCATTATACTTTTCCATGACCATCCTCTAACGCTATTTAAAGTTTAAGACCCTTTAATAAAAACCTTAACACCAAGCCCTTTTGCTACATAAAAAAGACCTAAAACTATAATATTCCGATTTTTACACCCCACGGAACACGAATAAGTTGAATGGAAAAATAGAAGAAAAACGTGAATTCTACAAGCTCTCATACTTAGATAAGCACATATTTTATTGCACAAGCCCATGAAACTCGTCCACTTTGTGGGTTAACAAGGCCTCTTTTCTTTTTATTCTGTTCTTGAGCCAGCCCCTATAAATGAGTCCGGATCCAGAGTGAATCTGGGTATATTATGGACACATTTAAGGAGGAATAGAAATGGCTCGGAAGAGATTTACGACGGAGCAGATTATCGGCTATTTACGAC
>JAQVCB010000047.1 GCA_028689995.1 Candidatus Gastranaerophilales bacterium | reverse complement strand
AGGTGTAAACCTATTACAGACGGCTGAAGCAGATCTCGGTATTGTTCAGGAAAAATTACAAAGAGTAAGGGATCTAACGGTTCAAGCTTCGAACGGAACATATGGAACAACTGAAAGAGCTGCTATTTATTCTGAAGTATCAGCCAGAACACAGGAAATTGACAGAATTGCAAAATCATCCGCATTTAACACAATTAAATTGTTGGATGGAACTAATACCGGCTTGGTACTTCAAATTGGTTCAGGTGCAGCCGCAAGTTTGAACTCACTGACAATAGGTGGACCACTTGGAAAAGCAACATCATCAACACTTGGTTTAGGAACTACAGCAGAAGTATCAACAGCATTTGGAACAGCAGCAGCAGCAGCAAGTTTCTTATCCAATATTGATACAGCAATCAGTACAGTATCAACAAGAAGATCACAAATCGGTTCATTACAGAACAGATTAGATTCAGCAATCAAGAGTTTGGCAATCAAACAGGAAAACATGTTATCAGCAGATTCCAGAATCAGAGATACAGATGTATCAAAAGAAGCAGCAAATCTAACCAAGAACCAGATATTGCAGCAAGCATCAGCCAGCTTGTTAGCTCAAGCTAACCAGTCACCTCAAATTGCTTTAAGTTTATTAAGATAATTAAAGCAACTAGATTGAATAAGGACTACCTTTCGGTAGTCCTTATTTTTGTCTATATTTTCTTTCCGCTGCCGCACATGAACGAGTTGCGTAAAGCAAAAACGAAGGCTCATCGCCTCCGTCATTGCTTTACTTCACTCCCGCTGCCGCACATGAACGAGTTGCATTAAAACAAAAACGAGGACTCATCGTCTCCGCTTCCGTTTTAATTTCACTCCCGCTGCGTAGTTCTAGCTACATCTTGAAAAACCACAGTTTTTACAAATGACGCAACCTTCTCCAAATTCAAGCATTTGTCCGCATTCAGGACATTCAGGACAAAGTCCTATATCAGCTATAGAGCTTTTGCCTGATAAATTGGCTGATTGTTCTTCGCTATTTATATTTTTGCCATTATTATCCGAAACGGGCAAATTAAAAGCTTTTTCAAGATTACGTTCAAGTACTTTCCCAATAGCATCAGAACAGGAAAGAATAACTCCGCCTTTTCCGAATGAAGGAGCCGGACATCTAATTCCTTTAAGCTGATCAATAATTGATTGAATATCAACGCCTGCTCTAAGTGCAAGAGAAATCATTCTACCAGTAGCTTCTGCCTGACTGGTAGCGCATCCTCCTGATTTACCCATTCTGGCAAATACCTCACACAAGCCCTTTTTATCTGTATTTATAGTTATATATAGAGGACCACATCCTGTCTGAATTTTGTCAGTCATTCCATATGTCAGGTTAGGTCTTTCTCTTGGAGTAACAATTTTACGGTCAGGATTGGTGAAGAGGCAATGTTCTGTAGAATTCGTTGATGTTTCAACTGTATCTTCTTCAGTTTTATCGTCTTTTATTTCAATATTCATTGGTTGGTATGAACGGCTCTTGTCTCTGTATACAGTTATACCTTTCAAGTTAGATTTATATGCCAGATAATATGTTTCTGCTATTTCATCCTTTGTTGCATCTTCCTTGAAATTAACTGTCTTGGAAACAGCATTATCTGTATGGATCTGGAACGCAGCCTGCATTTTTACATGCCATTCTGGTGTTATATCATGAGCTGTAACAAAGACTCTTTGAATATCTTCAGGAACATCGTTTATACCATGTATTGAACCATGAATCGATATTTCTCTCATTAATTCTTCGCTATAGAAATCTTTTTCTTTTGCAATTTTTTCAAAATTAGGATTAACTTCAATTAATTCTGTTCCGTCCATTACTTTTCTAATAAAGGTTAGACCAAATAGAGGTTCAATACCGCCTGATGCTGCAGCTATCATGCTGATAGTTCCGGTAGGGGCTATACAGGTAGTTGTAGCGTTTCTGATACCGAATTCCTGAATTCTTAAATCCAGTTCATACCAATCATCATCGGAAATTTTTCCGGCGGATTGATCCCTGTATCTGTTATATAAAGCTGTGTTACCATCATAGATGCTGCCTTCAAAATTTGCGAATTTACCTCTTTCTTTTGCAAGCTCAATAGATTTAACTTTTGAATGATAATCGATGAACTCCATTATTTGCTTTGCAAGATTAATGCCTTCTTCGGAATTATATGGGATATTAAGGAGCATAAGAAGATCAGCCCATCCCATAAGTCCGAGACCTATTTTTCTGTTATTCCTGACCATTTCTTCAATCTGAGGAAGAGGGAAGTTATTCATTGTAATTACGTTATCAAGGAAATGAGTTGTTAGTTTTGTAACATACTCAAGTCTGTCCCAGTCAACTTCAGGCTGTTCATCTTGATTATATTTAATCATATTACCAACGTTGAGTGAACCAAGATTACAAGCTTCGTATGGCAATAAAGGAACTTCTCCGCATGGATTTGTTGATTCAATTTCGCCAATTTTCGGGGTTGGGTTATCTTTGTTAATATTATCGAGGAATACAATTCCTGGCTCACCATTTTTCCATGCATGATTTACAATAACATCAAAAACTTCCTTAGCTCTTAATCTTTGAATAACTTGTTTACTGTTGGGATGAACAAGGTCATAATCTTCATCTTTCAGAACAGCTTCCATAAATTTATTTGTAATACCAACTGAAATATTGAAGTTATTTAATCTGTGTCCTTCAAATTTTGAATTTATAAAGTCTAAAATATCAGGATGATCTACTCTAAGGATAGCCATATTGGCTCCACGTCTTGTTCCACCCTGTTTTACTGCTTCAGTAGCTGCATTAAATACTTCTATAAAAGAAACAGGTCCTGAAGATACGCCCATGGTTGATTTTACAATATCATTTTTAGGGCGTAATCTTGAAAATGAAAAACCTGTCCCTCCACCGCTTTTATGAATTAAAGCGGTATTTTTTATAGTTTCAAAAATGGCATCCAGTGAATCATCAACAGGTAGAACAAAGCAAGCTGAAAGCTGGCCTAATTCTCTTCCTGCATTCATTAATGTAGGACTATTTGGCATAAATTCCAAATTTGTCATAGATTTGTAGAATTGTTCAGAAAGTTTATCTATTTCTTCCGGGCTTTTTCCGTCAAAACGATCTGCTTCAGCAATAGTGCGTGAGACTCTCCAGAAAAGATCTTCTGATGTTTCTATAGGATTTCCGTCATCATCTCTTCTTAAGTATCTTTTTGAAAGTACTGTTTTAGCATTTTCGGTCAATTTAATAGCTTCTGATAAATATGATGCCACTTGTAACTTCTCCCTTTATATAGTCTAAAACTTTAATTAAAAAGTAATTTTCTTCCCGAACAAACTTTTAACATTTGTATCAAATTAAATTTAAGTTGGTGTGTGAGTGTAGAATAGCTTGCAAAAGAGGAGTATTTAAAACGGAAACGATCAATTTTTGTTTTAAAAAGCTCGTTCTCGAAACAGCTGCGATGCGCAGGTGGTGCAAACTTTTCGTGACTTATTCCAGTAGTTTTCGGATATACTTGATGTATAAGTACTCGAAAACAAACTTAAATTGAGCATAATCAGCAAACGCTAGTAACCTATAACAACAATATACACTATTTTTGAATATTAATTGTGTAAATTACCTATAATAACACCCCTAATCTAGTATATTATTAATTTGTTTGTTGAGTAAGAATTTTATTACTGTGTAGCATGCATTTTACAACTATCAAACTAATAACGATAGTAAATTTTCGTTAAAAAACTTCTTTCTTGAAGTTTTTTAATTATGTTCTCAATACTATAAATACTAAATATCAGGAAAGAGGCTTACTGAATTAGTCCTACCGAGCATATTTTAAAAAGAAAATTTATTACTTAACTAGCAAATAGGGTAGTTTTCAGGGCACTCTAGTTTACGAATTTGTAACATAACGTAAGTTTTGTTAACATTTCTTCTTAAAATAATTCATGCCTAAAATTCATGTACCATGAGCCTTTTGCATGTTTATTACATGTTTTTAATAATGCTTTATTAACAAGCGTTAAGAAGATTTTAAAAAACTTTTAATTAGCATTAATACTGTTTCTTAGCATGATCAGGTAATCAAACGCTAAAAATAAGTATTAAAGGGGAATATGAATTTCTCTGAATAATAGTTATTATCTGACTTAACATGAATAAAACATGATTAAGGTCATGTTCAATAAGCAAGTAATTTTGTATCATAAACAAAGAATGTATCTCTTATGCTTGGGGACAATAAAGTAAATGATAAATACAATTAATAATCATAATGATAATAGAGAGAGCTTGCCGAAGAAAATTTATAATCTCAGAGCAGAAAAGCTGGTGCGTGAGGCTAGTGATACTTTTATATACTACAGAGATTATGATCTTGCTTTAACACTAGTCAATGAGGCTGTGCGTTTAGATCCTACTCATGTTAAAGCTTTAATTTTGAAAGGTGATATTTTATTCTGTATAGACAAAGATAATGAAGCTCTGGAATACTTTGATATGGCAATAAATGCAGATCCTTTCTGTGCAGAAGCTTATGGTTCAAAAGCCGGAACTCTTGATGTTTTAGGCAGGCAAACAGAAGCTCTTAATTGTTGTGAAATGGCGTTTGAAAATATAACACTAAAAGACAGACATTTATTACCGTCACTTTATGACCAGAAAATAGCCATTCTTATAAGATTAAAAAGATTTGAAGAAGCCAGAGGAGCTCTTAAAAAATGTGCTAAAAGATTATCAGAAGAAGACGGCAGTCATCTGATTTCTTGTTACCAGAATATTATTGATGCTTCCTGCAAGGAAAAAAAAAGAAAACGTGAACTTGTAACAAAAAATTCAATGAAACTAGTATATTAGGTATACTGTGTGCCCTGAAGATAAGCGCTGTATCCCAGCGCTTTTTTATTTTATTTAATATTAGTTTTAGATTAGTATTAAAGTTCTTGTCATGTAATTGGTTAGTAAGATACTATATAAATCAGTTTTGCAGATTTCTATTTGTCAGTTTATTGTAGGAGATATGATTTTCCGTTTTAAGTTATTCTTGGTTAAGAGAAATTTACATACCTTGTTTTGCGAGGTATAATTGTGACATAATGTCAAAAATATTCCCTTGGGAGAAATTAAAAATGTCATCACAAACAAATGAATTTAAAAAATTACGAGAAGAAGCAGGTCTTACTATCTTGGAAGCAGCGAAAATTCTTGACGTTGATAAAAGAACTATATATCGTTATGAAAAAGGTCAATTATTTCCTAGAAAACCTGGTCTTATTGCATTAAACGCTCTTGCAAAGAAAAAAAGTAAAATATCATTTTTGAAATCAAAGAAATTTACCTTTATTGATTTATTTGCAGGAATTGGCGGATTGAGAAAAGGGTTTGAATCAATAGGTGGAAAATGTATATATACCAGTGAATGGGATAAATATGCACAACAAACTTATAAAGCAAACTATGTTTGTAATCATAAAGTTGATGGAGATATAACTAAAGTTAACGTTGAAGATATCCCTCAACACGATGTTTTACTTGCAGGATTCCCCTGTCAGCCTTTTTCTATTGCTGGTATATCAAAAAAAAATTCATTAAACAGACCCAATGGGTTTCAATGTGAATCACAGGGGACTTTATTTTTTGAAGTGGCAAGAATAATTGAACATCACAAACCAAAAGTATTTTTATTGGAAAATGTTAAAAACCTTGTCGGTCATGATAAAGGAAATACTTTTAAGGTGATTTATAATACTCTCACGAAGGAACTTGGTTATTATGTTGAATTTAAAGTTATAGATGCACGTTCTTGGGTTCCTCAACATAGAGAAAGAATTTATATAGTTGGGTTTAAAAACAAGAATGATTTTACTTTCGATAATTTGGAAATTCCCGATATTATAAATAATCCAACACTGGATAGTATTTTACATCCTGAAAATGGTTCAGAAGCTGCAGAAGATCCTTTTACAACTGGAAAACTAGGTAAGGTTTCAGATAAATATACATTATCAAGTCATTTATGGGGTTACTTACAATCATATGCAGAAAAACATAGACAAAAAGGTAATGGTTTTGGTTTTGGTCTTTTCAATGGTGACAATGTAGCAAGGACTTTATCTGCAAGATATTATAAAGATGGTTCAGAAATTCTTATAAAACAGAATAGAAAAAATCCTCGGCGATTAACTCCAAGAGAATGTGCAAGATTAATGGGTTTTGATGGTTTTGGGGAAAGTAATTTTAAAATACCGGTATCTGATACACAGGCATATAAACAATTTGGTAATTCTGTAGTAGTTCCAGTTGTTAAAGCTGTTGCCGAACATATGAAACCATGGATACTTGCCGAATTGGTAAATAATGGACATGAACAACTTGAGGAGCTGGTTTTAGTTGGCTGATATTGTAACTCCTGAGAAGCGTAGTAAAATGATGGCTGGTATCAAAGGTAAAGATACCAAACCTGAAAAAATTATACGAAAAGGACTTTTTGCAAGAGGTTACAGGTATAAATTGCATGATAAAACTCTACCGGGAAAACCTGATATTATTTTCCCAAAGAAAAAAATTTTAATTTTCGTTCACGGATGTTTCTGGCATAAACATAATTGTCATCTTTTTAAATGGCCGTCATCACGTCAGGATTTCTGGAAAGAAAAAATAGAAGGAAATTATAAAAGAGATAAGGAAAATATAAAAACACTGGAAAATGCAGAATGGCGTGTATTAATTATTTGGGAATGTGCATTGAAAGGTAAAACAAAACTTTCAGAAGATGATGCATTAAATTCTATAGAAGATTGGATTAAAAGTAATACCAAAGAAATGCAGATAACTGGCAGGGAGTGTTTATGAGTCACGGACTATTAAGAAAATGTTTTAATGGAGTTGCAGTTAAAAGATTAAGTGCCGTTGAAGTTGATCCATCTCGTTCACATCAGCATGAATTGAACGGTGTTAATGGATTGAAAGAAATATTAGGTCCAGAAAAACGGTGTAACATTCCAACTATATTTGTATGGTTGGGAGATGAACAGGATGGTATAACAGAAGAAGGATTTTTAACCTGGTATGATGCTCGTAGTAATCATCCAACCCGTTCAGAATATAGATTATATTTTCCTTCGACAGCAGTATTAAATCTTGCAAGCGCAGGTGATCCTGTTTTTATTGCAACTCGACCTGATGGTTCAATTATGGTTATTATAACCAAGGCTGGAAGTACGATGGAAAATCAACTTTTATGGTTATTTGATCTACCAAATTTACCTGAATCAGACGGAGAAATTACACAAACTAATCAAAAATTCGATGTTAAACAGATAAATTATGATGTTAGTGGTCAAACTGATTTTGCAGTTCGTTATATTCTTGAAGAATTGGGACTGGAACCTGAAGAACCTGAAACAGATTATCTCGATTTAATGTTATCTCGTTTTGGCAGTAACTTCCCAAGGACTATAGAATTTTCATCTTTTGCAAGAGAAACCATACCTGATGTTTCACCAAAAGATGATCCTGATGGTACGTTATTATCCTGGATTAATCAGGAGGAACTTTTATTCAGACGTTTGGAACGTCATGTTGTTGCTGATAGATTAGAAAAAGGGTTTATCGATACAGAAGGTGCTGATATAAATGGTTTCCTGAAATTTTCTTTAAGTGTTCAAAACAGGCGTAAATCACGGGCTGGTTTATCCTTGGAAAATCACTTGGAAGAAATATTCAAAATAATTGATATTCCATATGCTAGAGGAAAAATTACGGAAAATAGACAAAAACCTGATTTTTTATTCCCCGGAGTGGTTGAATATCATAATCCTCAATTTCCAGCATCAAAATTAATAATGTTAGGCGCAAAATCGACCTGTAAGGATCGTTGGCGACAGGTATTAAGTGAAGCAGCACGTATTAAGACTAAACATCTATTAACCTTGGAACCCGGTATTTCACAAAATCAAACTACAGAAATGAGAAGTAGTTCATTACAACTTGTTTTACCGAGAGAACTTCATCAAACTTATAGACCAGAACAACAATCATGGTTAATAGATTTGAACGGTTTTATTGATTTGGTAAAGAAAAGAGCAGGATAGATTTAAATATTTGCTTACTCAAATTCAGTTTTCATAATTCGGCTTCCACATTAAAGAGTACCTGCAAATTCTATTAATCTGTTATGAAAACACCTATATCTCTATCAAATTATATTCTGAAATTCCGAGTCCGATTTTTTCGCCGTATTCTATCTGGATAAAGCCTTCTGTGTAATCTCTCATTCCCTTGAATTTATCACATCCTGATTCATGGTTGCATGATAATTTTGAATTACTAAATCCGATTTGTTTGTTAACAAGATCATAGCTGGCTTTATCGAGTGCAACAGGATCTTTTGATGCAAGAATTCCTATATCGGGAACTATTGCTGTATCACTGAAGGGGAAGCAATCACAATCCGGTGTTATATTTATTAAAAAGTTTATATAACCAGTTTTATTCTGCTTGTTAATTACAGCACCCAGTGCATATTCTGTCATTCTTTCCATAAACGGAGCAACTTCCGTTGTCCAGTCTATTTCAATTGCTCTGAATGGACATATGGTAAGGCACTCACAGCATCCGATACAATGATTTTTGTCAATTTGCGCATTCTTTGCAGTAATTTTTATAGCTTTGGAAGGACAGATTTTTACACATTTTCCGCAGGTTTTACAGTTTTCTATTAATACAAAAGGTCTTGGTGAATGCTGGTCTCTTTTACCTTTTGCAGGAGCGCATCCCATAGCTAAATTCTTAATTGCTCCCCCGAAACCAGCTAATTCATGTCCTTTGAAATGAGACATTACAATCATACTGTCGGCATGCACTATATCGGATGCTATTTTAACCTTATTAAAATGTTTTTGGTTTATTTCCACTTCAGCTATATTCTGGCTCATAAGTCCGTCAGAGATTATTACAGGTGCTCCAATGACAGCATAGTTAAAACCGTGTTCTATAGCAGTAACGATATGATCTACAGCATTATGTCTTTCCCCATGATAAAGGGTATTTGTATCAGTTACAAATGGTTTACCTTTGGAATGTTTAATCTTGTCAACTATCTGTCTTACAAAAACCGGATTAATATATGCATCACAGCCTTTTTCTCCAAAGTGTATTTTGATTGCAGTTAAATCATTTTCAGAAATTATTTCGCCTAATCCGGCAGCATCGAAAAGTCTTTGTATTTTATTAATTTTATTTTCTCTGATACTGCGTGCTCTTAAATTTGAAAAATAAACATTACTTGTCATTTTATTACTCCTGTAAATTTCTGAATGTTATCCATTATATAGTGAAGAAGAACTTTATGTGAAAAATTTGAATATTACAACTTTTATGTTATATATTAATTCAAATTTGAATTTATATATAACAAGATACTCAACATCAGATGAAAGGATGGCATTAAATTGAATGGAATATGTGCTCAAAAGCTTTCTTTTTCTGGACTGGAAAATTATTATAAAGTATATGAAACTTATGGTCATAATGGATTAACAGAAGATGTTTTTATTAAAACGTCACTGAATAATTATTTTCCAGAAATAAATGATGTAGATATTCTTGATGTTGGAGCAGGGGACGGAAGAAACAGTATTCCTATTGCTAATAATGGTTATAATGTCGTTGCTATAGAAAAAGAAAGTAATGGAAGAAAACAAATAGAACGATTAGCAAAAGAAAATAAACTAAAAATCGGTATTTTTGATTATGATATTACCGCTAATAAACCTATGATACTAAAAAAATTTAATTTTGCTTTTATGACTCTTGTAACTCAGCATTTTACGGTGGACAGGCTTGGCAAGTCAATAGCAAATATTAGTGGAATGCTGAAAGAAAATGGAATTTTATTATTTAATGCACTTGTTCGAGATAAAGGGCATGAAGATTTATCTCTTTTGAAAGATTCCGGGTTTGGTGGTGATTCATTCCAAGAAGATTCAGTCAGAGATGGTACATGTCATTTCAAAGAACAAGATATTTTGGATATTACAGTAAAAGAAAATCTTGAACTAATTAAGATTGAAGATTATAAAGAGCATGGAAGCAGCAGACCGCGTTATATAGATAGCTGGAGATGGGGAATGGAAAAAGGTAAAAATTATAATAGGCCTGTTACTCTTAAATGGTTTGTTTTTAAGATGAAGAATATTATCAGATAACAAAATAAAAGAGCCTTTATTTGGCTCTTTAGTTTGTTATAATTTCCAATAAGATTGAGTATCAAATAACTCGTTTCGTTTGCCCATTAAAAATACTCCGTTGAGTTTTTCGCTGGATAAATAAGACGGTAGTCGATATTTAATTTCTCTCATCATTCTTCTTGATATAGTTGGATTCTCATAGTCACTTATTAAAGTGACAAATTCTATAGCCATTTCGATACACTCTCCCCATATATTTCCTTTTATTATACAGATATAAAGAATCTAAGGCCAGAAATTAAATTATCTTAATATAGCGAAGCGGGAGTGAAGTAAAGTCGAAACAGCTATGATGAGCAGGTTGTACAGATTTTATGTAACTCGTTCATGTGCGAAGCGGGAGCGTTTAAAATGGAAACGATGAGTTTTTATTTTAAAAAGCTCGTTCATGTGTGAAGCTGGAGTGTTCTGATTTATTTATGTGTAAATTGATATGAATCTTCGCCTTTTAGTTGACGGTTCATAAGCTTATTTACAACCTCATCAGGTGATATATCAGTATAAACAGCTTCATAAATAATATTTGCAACAGGAGCTTCAATATCAAGCTTTTTGGCTAGCTCACAGACAGCTTTTGTTGTTTTGACACCTTCTGCGACTGATCCTAATTCTGCTAAAATATCGTCAAGTTTTTTGCCTTGTCCCAATCTGTAACCAACCTGATAATTTCTGCTGAAAGGACTTGAACAAGTGGCGATTAGGTCGCCTATTCCTGAAAGACCGTAGAGTGTACTAGGATTAGCACCAAGAGCTACGCTTATTCTGACGATTTCAGCCAGTCCCCTTGTTAAAATAGCACCTCGTGCATTATCTCCGAGTTTCATTGCATCAACAAAACCTGATGAAATAGCTATAACATTTTTTAAACTTCCGCCAAGTTCAACGCCCAAAACATCATTGTTGGTATAAAGTCTAAATTTACTTGGAACTGTTAGATTCTTCTGGACAATATCAGCAGCTTCCATATCTTCACATGCAACTGTTGCAGCAGTAGGAAGGCCCATAAGGACTTCTTTTGCAAGAGTCGGACCCGATAAAACTACAATTTTGTTATCGGGCAATTCTTGAGACATAACTTCGCTCATACGGTAAAGTCCGGGTAATTCAAGTCCTTTTGAAGTATTAACAACTATCTGATCTTTAGTGATACCTGCTTTTAGTAGCTGCTGACAAACGGGTCTTATACCAGATGTTGCAACTACAACAAGTATTATTTCGGCATCTTTTATAGCTGCTTTCAGGTTCGACGTAATTTCAATTTTATTATCAAGTTTAACTTCAACCGGCTTTGTGGTTGATTTTGTTTTGACAAGCTCTTCTGATAAATCTTCTTCTCTTGACCATAGTGTAATTTTATCAAAATTATCTGTTAATAACCAGGTTAATGTTAACCCCCAGCTTCCTGCTCCCAATACCGTTAATTTCATCTTATTTCTCCAGTTTTAATTTCTATCTGACTTTACTTTCTTTTCCAGTTATCAGGCGTTTTATATTATCTCTGTGCAGATAAAGAGTAATATATATTCCTCCTGCCAGACAGTATACAATATAACTTAATGGTTGGTGAAAAACAAACATCCAGACAGGCGTTAACAACAGTGCAACAATTGATCCAATAGATACAATTTTTGTTGAGTATGTAATAGCTGACCAAATAATTGCAGTTAATATTCCTGCCGGCCAGAATAATCCAAATATTGTTCCTACTCCTGAGGCTACAGATTTTCCTCCTGTAAAATTAAGGAAAATTGATCTACTGTGGCCTATAATTACGCCAAGTGATACAAGTACAGGTAAAATGCTTATTTGAGGAAAAATATTGAATTTATGTTCAAGGTATTTTGCGGCAAAAACAGGTAAAAAACCTTTTAATAAATCAATGAACATAACTACAAAGAACGCCCATGTGCCGAGAATTCTTTTTACATTTGTTGCACCCGTACTGCCGCTGCCTTCATTTCTTATATCGATACCTTTAACTGCTTTAACAAGTATGTAACCTGTGGAAATCGAACCTATAAGATATGCCGCTGCAACAATACCAATAATATAAAATAAAATTTGAAAATTCATAACTTAACCTCTGTACCCATAATAATTATACATCAATCCTTCAGGCTTTTATTTTCCTTTTTCTTTTCTTTCCCGCGTAATTATTCTGATAGGAGTTCCAATAAAGCCAAATGCTTCTCTTAATTTTTTTTCAAGATATCTTTTATAATTTATTTTTACCAATTTTTCGTCATTAATGAAAATTATAAATGTTGGAGGTCCAACGGCTACCTGAGTTGAATAGTATGCTTTCAAAATCTTCCCTCTTTCGCTTGGGGGAGGATTTAAAGCAAATGCTTCAAGCACGATTCTGTTTAAAAGGCTGGTTGAGATTTTTTTATTGGCGTAATCATATGCTTCAACAGCCATAGGAAATATTTTAGTTATTCTTTGACGTGTTTTGGCACTTATAAACAATATAGGCGCATAATCAAGATAAGGAGCTTCCTGCCTTATTGATTTCGTATATTCATTAATTGTATAAGTTTCCTTGTTTTCAACCAAATCCCATTTATTAACAACCAGTAAAATAGCTTTTCCTGCATCATTACTGATTTCTGCAATTTTTTTGTCCTGATCTGTCAGTCCTTCTGTAACGTCAATAATAAGTACCGTAACATCTGAGTCCTGAATGGCCTTTATTGCCCTTGTTACTGCAAATTGTTCCACTCCATATTCTACTTTTGCTTTTTTTCTTATACCTGCTGTATCAGTGAGAGTGAAACAATTATTTTCGATGCATAAGTCTGTATTAATTGCATCTCTTGTAGTTCCTGAAACATCACTTACAATAACTCTTTCTTCGCCCAGAAGAGCGTTAACAAGGGAAGATTTTCCTACATTAGGTCTTCCGACTATTGCAAGTTTTATATTTCTTACTTCATCTTCAGCAACATATTCAGGAAGAATATTGGTAACTTCATCAAGCAGGTCTCCCATTCCTCCTGTTCCATGCATAGCTGAAACAGCATGAGGTTCTCCGATTCCAAGAGCATAGAAGTCAGCTATAAAAGCAGATTTTTCAGGGATATCTATTTTATTTACTGTTAAAAATATTGGTTTATCACTTCTTCTGAGTAAATTAGCTATATCAGTATCTACAGAAGTTAAACCTTCTAGTCCGTCCACGATAAATATTATTGCATCCGCCTGTTCAGTAGCAATTTCAACTTGTGTAAAAATAGACAGCATTATTTTATCTTCCATTCCCGGAATAATACCGCCTGTATCTATAACTGTAAATTCTTTACCGGACCAGCTAACATCGAAATAAATCCTGTCTCTGGTGACACCTGGCATGTCATCTACGATTGACTCTCTTGAGCCTAATAATCTATTTACAAATGTTGATTTTCCTACATTGGGTCTTCCAACAATTGCTACTAGAGGTCTTCTTTTCATAATTAATCTACTTTATATTTCTGAAACATAACAACTATATCTTAAAGTAAAAATTTAGTACATTTTTTATCTATTTTACGCACTTTTTGCTTTGAATTTGTTTTTATACAAATAGAAGGAATAATTCCTTTTATTTCAACATGCGTGGAAGGTTAAAAAAGTGATAGAAAATATTTTCAAACTTTACCCGCAATATAATCAAAAACCTGACAGAAGACAAAATAATGTTTCTGTCGATTTGGAGCGTCGCTCTGGCATGTCGTAGAGAATCCACAAGGCCGTCAATTGATTTAAAATTAAGCCAGGATATAAATAGAACAAAAGATATTTTTGCTCCCTTCTTAAACACACCACATACACAACAAATTCAGCCTGAAAACAAAAGCAATACTACATTTAGAAAAGCTATAATGGCAGCACTTAGCCCCATTGTTCCAGTAAGAAGAATTTCTAGCTTACCTGATAATGTTGAAGATGGAAACTATACAAGGGCAGCAGGCCTTGCTGCTCTGATGATTGTAAATTTACCAGAAGATGGAAGGGATTTAAAAGATTCTTGGGACCAACTGAGAGGTAAATATACCTTAAGATATAATTATAAAGAATATCAACATACATTCAGTTTCTTTAAAGGAACCTGGCTAGAATGGCTTTTGAAGTTACCAGGAAAAATAGGTAAGAATATTTCTAAAAAACTCCAAAAAGCTGATAAACCTCTTTACGAAACAAAATTCGGAGAATTTATAAGTAACATCTTTAATATAGAATTAGGTGGAAAACCAATAAATATTGGAAAAGCATATGGAAGAAACAAGAAAATTCTAGCTTATACTTTTAAAGGGACTAAAATAAATAAGCTTATTGGCAGAGCTCTTTTAAGAATCCCCTTAATTTCAGTTGTTGTACTTAGTGCATTGGAACTTCCCGCAATATTTAAATCGTTCAATAATTGTGAAGGATACAAAAATAGAATAAAAAGTGGTTTTAAACAAATAACAAAATCTGCTATTTATATTATATCAATATTTACAGGAATTGGACTTGCTGGAGCTGCACTTGCAAAAAAAGGTCCAACAGGTTCATTAATTGGAATGGGAATAGGTGCAGTTGCTGGTTCAAATGTTTCTGGTTTAATTAATAAGCAGATCGATAAAATTTAATCTACTTTTAAACCCCAATCACGAGCTAAGTCTTCAAGGACTTCTTTGTACCATTCATCAGCTTTTTTAATCGCATCAAGCACAGCCTGTTTTTTACCCGGAGTGGGTTGATCTACCTCAAAACAAATATTATCTGCTACACTTGGTAATTTTTTACTACCTTTAACAGTTTTATTTAAAACATCTTCAATAAAAGCTTTGTCATTCAAGCCAAAAGAAATGTTGTCTTTTGACATGCCGTTATTTTTGAAACTATTAATCGCTACTTTATTTTGATTATTCTGAACATTAAAAGCAGAATAAGGGTTGTTATAAACTTTCATTTTCGGGATTCTCTCTTCTTAATTTCGCTCTGATTATATAAAAAAAGAACAAGAAAAAAATTGCGTAATTGTAAATTAATATTAAATTTATGTTAATGGCTAAATTCTAAGTGAATTTTGCAGAATAGGTACAAAATTTAGTTTTTGAATAATTAATATTTTTATCCGGCATTTTCCATTTTTCTGACTTGACTGAAGCTGGTATAAAAATAGCTGAATATTTGTCTTTATAAATCATTTTCCAGTTTTTAAGCTTTTTAAATTCTGTATATATATCCTTATCCGTAGGCAGAAGTACTATGTCGTTGTGATATTTTTTTAAGACAGAATTCCAGTCTTTATTAAGGAAAATAAAATCAGTTACCTCCTTATATACATGGTCAGGATATGTTTCTTCGTATCTTCCGTCTATGGAAACTTTGCATTGAGGATGAAGTTTCCATAGAGCATAGCTGCCCCAGTTAAAAGATAGAAGTAAATTGCCTTTAAGGTTATTGATCTTTATGAATTCAACAGCTTTTGTAGGATACTCAGCATCATTGACCTTAACAATTAAAGGATTTTTAATGCCCATATATATTCCTAATGCAATTATATTAATGAATACAAGTGATTTGGTCGTAAATAATATTAATTTTTGGTTTTTCAAAGAAAAGAAATTTAGGAGTTTATCTGTGTATTTTTTGCATATAGCATCAATAAATTCATAAAAATATTGATAACTGAATATTGAAGCGGAAATTGCAAAAAATACAACGTGTCTTTGATGTCTGATTGATAAATATAATGTAACAGCAAGTAAAATTGCTCCTGTCCAGTCTATTTTAAATTTATTTTTTGACAGAATCTTGTAGCCCCATCCTAATAAAGTGATTAACAGGAGCAATTTAAAGGCTATAAATTCAATTAAAGGAGCAAACAGGTTTAGAGGCTTCCATTCTGTGATATAAGGTCTTGGCATGGTTATTGCTGTAATCATATAATCCCAAAATTTTAGCCCATACGGATTTATTAAAGTAACAGGAAGTGATATTGCTATAATAGCCAGATATATTATTGGATTTTTTTTATTTAAATATTCTCCAATAGCATAAATGCCCAGTAATCCAAAACCTGCAATAAAGCCGCCATGTAAATTTGCCCATAACAGCATTGTTACAGGGAAAAACCATATATATTTTAAGGTCTGTTTTAAAGATGTTTTTTCATTTGAGGGTGAGGAAAAATTCTTTGTTCTTATTTTTTCAAGCAGATATATCCATAATGTAAAGAAAAGATAGGTAAAGACCTGAGACCTGACTGTACTTTGAAAGCCTACTAAAATAGCAAAAATCGAAAAAGTATAAAATCCGATTTTAAAACTGTCATTTTTATTTGATTTAGGTTTATTTATTGCATAAATAGTAAGTATAACTGTCAGTAACAAAAATATTTTCAGAAATATAAGTCCATAATCACCTGCTAAACGGGCAATGGAATAAAATATCACTCCTGATCCCCATTCGTGGTCAACCCATAGATATTTTACAGGTGTATATGCAAAAATATCGTGTTTTAAGATTGTTCCTGTCTGCCAGAATGTTTGACCAACTGCCAATCTATGCCAGAGATCCCTGTCTGCTCCGTTATTCATTGCACATAACGCATAAATAAGCGCAAAAATTGCGGTAAAAAATAATATTTTCCAGAAAATTTTCATTTTTATTTTTTATATCTAATTTGGGTTTTAGGATCAAATAACAGACATTTGGATATATTAAGCTGTAACATCAATTCCTGTTCTTCATGTACCTTAAAGTCTGACGGTAATTTTGCTGTAATTGACTTGTTATTCAGGTTAAAATGAATTAATTTTTCACTTCCAAGCATTTCAACAAGTTCGGGAAAAACTTTTAAGCTTTCGGCTTCTTTTTGAACCGCTCCAAAATGTTCAGGCCTTATCCCCAGAATGACTTCTTGATTTTCAAGGTTGTTATTTTTGATAACTTCAATAAGTTCCCCTGAAATTTGAATTGACTGGTCGTCAATTTTAAAAGCATTTTGTGAAATTTTTACGTTGATAAAGTTCATTGCAGGTGAGCCTATAAAGCTTGCAACAAACATATTTTCGGGCTTGCTGTATACTGCATCAGGCGTATCTATTTGTTGAATAAAACCTTTATCCAGAATAACAATTCTGTCGCCCATTGTCATAGCTTCAACCTGATCGTGAGTTACATATATAAATGTTGTTTGAAGCCGGCTGTGCAGTTTTTTAATTTCGGATCTCATTTGAACCCTGAGTTTTGCGTCAAGATTTGAAAGCGGTTCATCCATCAGGAAAACAAGTGGATCTCTTACTATAGCTCTTCCCAGGGCGACTCTTTGTCTTTGTCCGCCGGAAAGCTGTTTGGGTTTTCTGTTTAAATATTCGGTTAAATCAAGAATTCCTGCCGCTTCTCTAACTCTTTGATCAATTACATCTTTTTTAAATTTTCTCATTTTGAGTCCGAAAGCCATATTATCGTACACATTCATATGCGGATACAGAGCATAATTTTGAAATACCATAGCTATATTGCGATCTTTTGGAGGAACATCATTGACAACTCTCTCTCCAATAACAATATCACCTGATGTTATATCTTCAAGTCCGGCAATCATACGCAATATTGTAGATTTACCACAGCCGGAAGGTCCAACTAATACGATAAATTCTTTATCTTTTATTTCAAGATTAATATTTTTGATTGTTTCTGTTTGATCGTAAGACTTTGAAATATTAACCAGTTCAACTTTTGCCATAATATCCCTGTTATCCCGCCCAATTAAACTACTATCTATCAATATATTTTATCATGTAATTTATTATTGGGTTTAAATCTCTGATAATTTACGAATATATTAATTATTTCAGGTTAATAAATCATAACAAAGTGCTTTAACTCTGTATAGCATACTTGACACTCATGAAATATTTGTATACTATTATTTACATTAATGTTAAATTTACAGGACAAAGGTATGAATCAAAAACCAAATTATGCAGGATATATCAATCCTGAACTTAAAGACCAGTCTGGAAGAATTTTTACTCGTGAAGAAATCAAAAGAATGAAGCCTGATGAATACTGGGAAAACGAAAAAGCTATTTTTCATCAGATAAATTCAATCGGTATTCCATCAAAACTTGAAATTGAAAACAGTAGCGGAGTTGTTCATGTTAAAGCATATACAAAATCTTACGGAACAAATGTGAAAGAACATTATCGATCCTGGCCTGAAGGACATGATAACTCTATTGTTGAAAGCTCAAATGTAATGCAAAAAGCACCTCACGAAATATCTGGTAATTCTATTGTATCTGAACGACAAACACAAAAATCAATCGATTTGCCAGAATCATCAGGTAAAATGAACTTTGCTGATGGAGGGGTAATAACAGGACCTCTTATCGGAGGAATTGCTATGAATGTTGGATCAGGAATAGAAATAGGCAGTATTATTGGAGCAGTTGCAGGTGTAGTAGGAATTGTTGGAGGTGTAGCCTTAATTATAGGAGGTATTATTTATGCGATTGCAAATCCTGATAAAGTTAAAAAGGCAGGAAAGGAAATATTGGACGATATAGAAGTGGGATTAAGAGAGCTGGGAGAGCAGGTTGAAAAAAACATGCCATTAATTGAAAAACAATTATCAAATACTCCCGGTGGAAAAAGGACTATTAAAGTGTACTGAATTGTCTAGACAGGTTTTTTAGAAAAGTATTTCGCATTAGGTTAAAACTAACTCCTTATCAATATTTTTTCCTCTAGTAACAATGTTGTAATAGATTTCATCTGGTGTTTTGT
>JAQVCB010000156.1 GCA_028689995.1 Candidatus Gastranaerophilales bacterium | reverse complement strand
TCATCCCACATAGCATATAATTCAATGGGAACACCGGGAAATGTTAAAATGACTTTCTGTGTTTCAAAAACATCATTAATTTCCCAGATAAATCCCGGTGCTGTTCCAACAGGATTTAAAATTACCTCTGCATTCTTTGGCCTGAATGCCTGCTTAATATTTGTGTCAGGCATAACTTTATTAATTGACTTAAAAAACTTTTCAATATTACTTAATGAATCCTCATCAAGAATAAGATCTTCATTAAAATATTCAGCTATCGATTTAACTGTAATATCATCACCTGTTGGACCAAGTCCACCGGTAACAATAATTATGTTAGATCTATTAAGAGCAATATCTAAGGCAGCTTTTATTCTTTCAGAATTATCACCAACTGTTGTCTGATAAAAACAACTAATACCAATACTAGCTAACTTTTTTGAAATGTAAGAAGCATTAGTATTAACTGTCTCACCTAACAGTAATTCTGTTCCTATGCACAAAATTTCAGCAGTCAACAATTATATCCTTTTAAAATGTGCCAAACAAGCCCTTTCGGCTTTACTTCACTCTCGCTCAGCAATTAATTAAGAGGTATATCCAGAGGCTGAATAAGAGTAAGTTCCATTCTATCAGCAGGATTTAAAATTACATTATCTCCTCTCTTAACTAATGCATAGACCGACTTACCTAGGAAAACTGATGGTCCAGCAATTAATCCGCCAAAAAAACATATAGGCCCTGCGAGAATAACAGGAGCACCACTGGAATTACTAAACCCGCCCTTAAATCCATAAGCAGTTGTCCTTGTAAAAATATCGACTCCCTGATCAAGATTTCTTGAAACTGCATTTAAGTAACCTCCACCTGCTGTGATATTACCTTTTGTTGATAAATTGACGCAGTTGCTAATTCTTGAAAATACGGGAACTTGCCTTCCAATAGGAGTAACTATATGATCAAAGTATAATGTTACTTCTCCGCCTCTGCTGAGGAAATTACGCTTCACAACATCGGCAACACTACCTCTGACAATAGTTCCTGATGGCAGTAACACTTTATCATTGACTTTTACATCATCAATTATTGTTGCAAAAAAGGGATCACCTTTTAAAGAATTATTTGTGTTTACTGGTGTCTCCATTCTGATTTTTATAACCGTTCCAACAGGTATTCTTTGAGATTGAATATCCGCTTTGTAAGGATTAACCGGTGAATAAGACAACTTAAGATTTTGATTCAGAACTTCTGCTTGCACCTTATTATCATTTAAAAATGCTGAATTACCAGCTAACATAATAGCTATCATTGATATTGCAGTAATTTTTTTAATTTTATTCATAATTTAGTTTATCCTCCAGTTTAAAACAAATCCAGTTATCTTTATATTTTAAGTATAAACTCAATTTTTGGCAAAATAATTCGATATGTTAAGAAATGGTCTAAAAAGGCAAAAAATTTATAACACTGATATTATTTTTTTAATACAGGTATATCAAAATAAAAAGTGGAGCCCTTATTTTCTTCTGATATATAACTAATGCTTCCGCCCATTTTTTCAATAATAGCTTTACTGATACTTAAACCTAAACCTGTCCCGCCTTTTTGACGTGTATTAGAAGAATCACTCTGTGAAAATTTCTGAAATATCTTACTTTTAAATCCCTCAGGAATTCCGGATCCATTGTCTGAAATAGATATTCTGGAAAAATCATTCTCTCTTGACATATATATTGTAACAATATCACCAGGTGGAGAAAATTTTACAGCATTGGAAAGGAGGTTTGTTATAACCTGAATAAGTCTATTTTTGTCAACATTAACCTTAATATTATCATTATTGGGTTTAAAAATAAATTTAACGTTAAACTTTTCGGCATAAGACTTATTAGCTTCAATTGCTTCTTTTATAACAGGAATTAATTCCATAGTCTCTAAACGAAACTGCATTTTACCAATTTCAATTTTTTCTATATCAAGCAGATCATTTATCAAATTTGATAATCTGATGCAGTTTTTATATGTTATACCAACTAAATTACGGATTTGATCGGGGATATCTCCAAAGGACGTACTAAGAACAAGTTCAAGCGATCCTTGTATTGAAGTGAGAGGTGTTCTTAACTCGTGACTAACAGTTGAAATAAATTCATTTTTCATTTGCTCTATTTTTTTACGTTCAGTTATATCTCTAATAAGAAATATGAATTTTAATTTTTTTTCAAAAAGAATTTTGTTAACCCCAATTTCTAATGAAAAATTACTTCCGGATTTTTTCAGTCCAATTAATTCCAAATCTGATACATTAGGAGAAATAACCCGTTGTTTTTCTTTTGCAAATACTAATTTACCGTTATTTATAATTAATTGCGGCATTAATACACTAATACTTTTTCCTTTAATCTCAGATACCGGATATTCAAAAATATTTTCTACTTCCTGATTGCAAGACTCAATTAAATATTCCTCATTAAGCGCTATTACACCATCTTTAATTCCATTTAAAATAAATTTGGTGTATTTTTCGCTGGTTTCAATTGAAGAATAAAGTTGAGACTGATAAAAAGCAACGCCCACCTGAGAAGCAAGAGTTCTGATAAATTCTGTATCTTCATTTCTATAAGAAACTTTTTTCTTTGTATGTTGAATAACAAGTACCCCAAAAATCTGATCTGCATGTAAAATTGGAACAATTATACTTGATTTAATACTGTAATCTTTAAGAAATTTGGAAATTAATGTTTTTTCAAGATTATATTCTTTTAGATATTCTTGATCATCCAGCATAATTATTTCTTTTTTTTCAATAATAATTTTTTTAAACCAATATGTGAGATATCGCACATTTAAAGTTGTAAAACTTTTTACATCAGGCGATGCTAAATATTCTAAATTTTTATTAATGCTCAATAATTTTTCATTTACTGAATCATATTCGACAATGAAACTTCTATCTGCTTGAAACAATTTTGCGGCTTCAATAATGAAAGTTTGCTTAATCTTATTTATATTAAGAGTACTTCTTATCACATTCACACTCTGATACAAAGCTCGTTCTCTTTCTGCCTGTTTCTTAGTCTTTGTATAGAGTTCCGCCTGTTTAATAGCTATATAAACCTGACTTGCTATGGTTTCAAGAAGAGTTATCTCTTCATCCGTCCAATGTCTATAACAATTGTATGCTGACAGAACAAAAGTACCCCAAGCCTCTTCTCCTTTTCTTATTGGAAATCCAAATATAGACTTTACACCCAGTGCTTTATAGGTACTTTTGAAATAATCAGGAGTATTAGACAACTCAATATTATCAATAATTAAATCTGCATTTTCCCTGAGTAATTTTTCACCCCAATAAGCCGCAGCATTTCTTTCATACTCAATATTTAATAATCCTTTTATTTCTGGAATAAGCTTATATTCTCTTCTTATATTATATTCTTTATAGTTTTGAGAATTTGGGAATTCAACTATGGTAGCTCTTTCTACATTGAAAAGTTTTGCTACTTCATCGCAAATAATAGTTAAGGTTTCATTTATATCAAGAGAACTTCTGATTGTTTCAACTATTTTTCGTAATAAAGCTTCTCTTTCTGCATATTTTTTTGTGGCTGTAAATAATTCAGCCTGCTTAATAGCAGAATATACTTGATTGGATATTGTTTCCAAAAGATTTATTTCATCATCAGTCCAATGTCTATAGTAATTATATTCAGATAAAACAAAAGTTCCCCAGATGTCCTTTTGCCTTTTTATAGGAAATCCGATTATAGATTTAACTCCAAGCGCCTTATAACTACTTTTAAAATATAATGGTGTGTTAGATTCTGAAATGTTATCAATAACAATGTGTACACCTTCATCCAGCGTTTTTCGTGCCCAATATGCTGCTGCCTGTTTTTTATAATTAACATTTTTTAATCCTTGTATTTCAGGTAAACATTTATATTCTCTCCTTATAAGAAACTCTTGGTAATTCTGAGGATTAAGAAATTCAACAATTGTCGCCCTTTGAACATT
>JAQVCB010000046.1 GCA_028689995.1 Candidatus Gastranaerophilales bacterium | reverse complement strand
AAAACCTCTATGAATGCATGGCTGAAACATATATTCCCCTGCTAAATGCGATTAGCGAGCTTTATGATGAAGGGATTAAAGCAAAATTAACAATCGGAATAACACCTATACTTGCTGAACAGCTTAATGACGAATACCTTAAAGACGGCTTTGAAAAGTATTTAAACTCAAAAATTGATGCTGTTTCAGAAGATTTAAGCCGTTACCCGAATGCAAGCGTTGCACACTCACAACATCTGAATTTTCTGGCCAAATTTTATTTTGACTGGTACACAAATATTAAAGACAACTATTTAAACAAATACAACAAAGATCTAATAGGTGCATTTAAAAGATTTCAGGATTTAGGATGTATTGAAATTACAACATCTGCAGCAACTCATGGATTCTCTCCATTACTTGAAACAGATTCATCATTAAACGGTCAATTTAAAACCGGTTCCGAAACTACAAAAAGACTCTTTGGTAAAAAAGCCAAAGGGGCATGGCTTCCTGAATGTGCTTACAGACCGGGATATGAAGCAATTGATTCTAAAGGTAGAAAATATTGGAGACCTGCTATTGAAGTTACTCTTCAAAATAGTGATATCGAGTATTTCTTTACTGAATCACATGTTATTGAAGGCGGAGTTTCTGTTGGAAACAGAAGAATCGTAGGTGTATACGGAAATATTGAATATATTCCGCTTCCACCAAGACCTGCTACAGGTTTAACAACGTTTGAATCCTACTGGCTGCCTGATGCTCAGGTTGCAGTTATGGGAAGAAATGACAGAGCAGGATTCCAGGTCTGGTCTGCCGCTGACGGTTATCCTGGTGACGGATGCTTCAGAGAATTTCATAAAAAAGACGATAACTCCGGTATGAATTACTGGAGACTTACAAGTCCAAGCACAGATCTTGGAGACAAGATGCTTTATGATCCTGTACTTGCGATGTCAAAAATTAATGAAAATTCAGACCATTACACAAATCTTATATACAACATGCTTAACGATCACAAAAAAGCTACAGGTAAAAATGGCCTTATAATGGTTTCTTTTGATACCGAACTATTCGGTCACTGGTGGTTTGAAGGTATAGAATTTATTAAGCAGGTAATCAAGAAGTTTAATAACTTTATACCTGAAGTAGAAAGACAATGTGCAGCAGAATATCTTGAAAAAAATCCACCTACAGCTGCTATTGCACTCCCTGAAAGTTCATGGGGTCAAGGCGGACATTTCTGGGTATGGCAAAACCATCAGACAGAATGGATGTGGCCTATTATTCATGCTGCTGAAAAAAGAATGCAGTCTATTGCTGCAAAATATCAAAGTATTCCGCAGAATAAAGTTCTCCATAGAGCATTAAATCAGCTTGCAAGAGAAATCCTTCTTCTGCAAAGCAGTGACTGGCCATTCCTTATTACAACTTGGCAGGCAAGAGACTATGCTACCGAAAGATTTAAAAAGCATCAGGAAAACTTTGAACACATTGCCACTATGATTGAAAACAACAACATAGATGAAGGCTACCTTAAATCAGTTGAAGCTGTTGATAATCCTTTCACAGATATAGATTACAGGGTATTTATGCCAATAGAAGAAGGCCGATTACCTCAGCAACAACCGGAATTAAAAGTTCTTCAATAGAAATAAAAATAAAAATAAAAAAACAGGGTATAAAAACCCTGTTTTTTTTATCGCCCAAAATTATTAATATAAAATTGATAAAAAAGAAGCAATTTTTAATTTTTAGGAACTTAATATAATTAAATTAAAACTAATTTAAAAAGGATATAGAAATGAAAGTAGTAACAAATCAAAACTTCACTAACTATCAAGCAAAATCCAATGTGAACAACTCTCTTGCATTTAAAGCAAACCTTATTTCAACTCCAGCGGCAAAAGAACAATTAAAAAAAGGATTACTTGATCTCTATGAAAATGGAGACCCGCTTTGGTTTTATGAAAGCAGAGGAGCAAAAGCTTCTTCAAAAGAACCATTTGATTTTGAAACATTTTATGAAAACTTAAAAAAAATGTTAGAAAGTACAACAAGAAGAATTAAAGGCACTATTGAACTTATTGCCGGTAAAGAAGAAAAACCGACTATTCAGTTTATAACACCTCAAAATAAAGTTTATAAAACATCAGATTGTCCAGGAATAATTACTGAAATACAGCCAGCTGAAATAATTAAAAATGGTAAGCCAAGAATAAATACCATTATTGCAAAACTGGCAGATCTTGAGAGCTGTAAGAATAATTATAATGATTATTCAGAAGCTTTTTCTAATTTGTTCAATCGAATTATAAAGAAAGAATACGGTCATCTTAAAAGTAAATAATAACAGCACATAATCTATCTTTGATGAATTACAGCCATCACATGATTACCGATCTTTATTGATTGCAAAGTATTCATACCAATAGAAGAAGGCTGATTATCCCAACAACAACCAGAATTAAATTAAAAAAAATATAAAAAGGATATAGAAATAAAAGTAGTAACAAATCAAAATTTTACTAACTATCAAATAAAATCGAACGTTAACAACTCCCTTACATTTAAAGCAAACCTTATTTCAACTCCAGCGGCAAAAGAACAATTAAAAAAAGGATTACTTGATCTCTATGAAAATGGAGACCCGCTTTGGTTTTATGAAAGCAGAGGAGCAAAAGCTTCTTCAAAAGAATCATTTAATTTTGAAACATTTTATGAAAATCTAAAAGAAATGTTAGAAAACGCAACAGGCAAAATTGACGGTACTATTAAACTCATTGCCGGTGAAAAAGAGAATCCGACTATTCAGTTTATAACACCTCAAAATAAAGTTTATAGTGAATCAAGTTATCCAAGAAGTGTTGATGAAATACACCCTATTGAAGTAATTAGTAATGGTAAACCAAAAATAAATCACATCATTGCCTGCCTGGCAGATATTTGTCCTTGGGAATTTAAAAAAGTGGTTAATCAATTGAACTAATTATTAACAAATTTTTCCTAACTAATGACAACTTCCGCACGATCCGCCGCTACAGGAACTGCATCCTCCGCCTGAAGATGAACCTGATGTTTTACAGCATCCTTTCAGTTGAACATTTCCCCATACTTTTGCAACTTCATTTGAGCCACAGCAGGGGCATGTTGGCGTAGAACTGTCATTCATGGATTTTGTAACCGTAAAAATTTCATGGCATTTATTACATCTATAATCGTAACTTGGCATTTTTATTCCTTTAAGAACTACAATTTATCCGTTACAAGCGCAAATATATCATTGAAAATTATAAGTATCATGAGACCTATAAGAAACGCAAATCCGTATTTTGCAAACGCTTCCTGTATCTTTTCTTCTACAGGTTTGCCTCTTAAGGTTTCTATAAGTAAAAAGAATAAATGTCCGCCATCAAGAGCAGGTATAGGAAGCAAATTTACTATTGCAAGATCTATACTTATAAGAGCTGTCAGAAGCAAACCGTCCCACATGCCCTTATTCTGAATAATATCACCGCCTATTTTTGTGATGGCAACTATTCCATGTAAATCCTGAAGCGGAATTTGACCTGTTACAATCATTCCAAGACCGCTAACCATATAATATACATTCCTTGATAAGTAGCCCCAGGATTTTGTCACAGCAGTAACAGGATTATTAACAGGAATTATAACTTCTTCAGACCGTAGTTTTACACCTATCATACCTTTTGCATTAGGATAAGCTGCTTTAAGTTCAACGTTTTTACCATTTCTATTAACAGTTATAAGTAAAGGATGAACTGTATCTGAAGTAGCCATAACTAAATCTTCAACTGTAGTATTGCCGTCCGAAATATAATATTTTTTATTTTCAAGACTATTTCTTAATTTTTGCTGATTTGCAGATAAAATTTCACCTTCAGGATTAACTTTTTTAATTCCTGTCAGAACATTTTTAGGCAAAATTATAGCATTTTCAGGAGTTTCCACAGGTAAATCAATCTTAATCCCTTTTGAAATGGACTGATTAGGTTTTAAATCCTTTAATGAAGGGTTTTTATCTAAAATCTTTTTTCCCTGATCGCTGATTTTTTCTGTTGATGCATAGTTATCAAACTTTTTACTTAACTGGGCAACCTGAATAAACTTTATCGGTGAATCAACAGTCATTCCATTAATAGAAGTAATTTTATCGTTCTTTTTAAATCCTATATAATTAGCAGAAAGTGTTTTATCTGATTGAAGTCCTTCAATGTAAACATCGTATTTTCCTGAAGGCACGCCATGAGAAGCTGCTGCAACAAAAAGAACTATTAAATAAGCAATAAGAGCATTTGCAGCTACACCGGCAGAAATAACCAAAGCACGCTGCCAGACTGGCCTGTTTGAAATTCTATCCGGATGATCCTTTGGTATGTCACTGTCCGGATCATCATCGGGGAATGCTACATATCCTCCAAGCAAAAGGGCATGAATACAAACCGTTGTTTCTCCCCATTTTTTTTCAAATAATGTTGGTCCAAAAGGTAATCCGAATCCAAATCTGTCAACTCTTATGCCAAACATTCTGGCTACACCAAAATGACCAAGTTCATGTACAAGAACCAGAACACTTAATAGTAATAACATTGTTAAAATATGCATTTAATTAATAACCCCGTATTTTCGTCATTTAAATTTCGTCTCAAATGCCTGTATTAAGCAAAAAAGCTTTTTTTATTACAATTTATATTTTATCACACAAGATGAAGTACAAAACTAAAAAACCACAGTAAGAACAAAAAGCTTATTAAAACCTGAACAAGCCCCATGTTCCATAATTTAAGGAAAAAACCCGGAGAATTAGGACTTGTATCTTCCTTATGTTTTTTTAAAATTTCCTCTCCCACATTAATCCCATTTTCTATCTGAGTAAGAGTTGCTCTTCTCGTTGTAAAAAATTTTTGAAGCCACATGCCAGCTTTTCTCCAGTTTGAAAAGACAAAAAGAAAGCCTGCAATAAGTATAATAAATTGAATAAAAGGCATTTTTACAAATTTAAAAGAAAGAAGGAGAACAAGCTGTATTCCAAATAAAAGCACCATAATATTAGTTCCGCACCTTTTATGCGGTCTTGGCTGCATTCTCACTGTTTCAGGAGTTAAAGGAAGTCCTTTTTCTATTGCATGTATTGTTTGATGTTCAGCGGCATGATATCTGACAAGAGGAGTTAACCTTAAAATAAAGATAAATAACACTAATTGTATAATTATTATTACTATTTCAGGTATATTTCTACCGGTAAAAATAATTCCTGTAAAGAATTCAACAAAAATTATAATTCCACCCAGGGCAAACCCTGTTAAAACAAGCCCGAGATTTCCTGATCCTGCCTGATGCTTGCCGTCAGTCATATATATACCAATAGGAGTTGCAAGTCCACCTATTGATCTTGGTTTTACCATTCTGGTTAAAAAACCCACAAGAGCCTGTCTTGTTATTGATTTTCCTGTATATCTTTCATATTCATCAACTATAGGGATAACTCTTGTGTGAAGCTGGTGAACACTTGAAAGAATTTCTTTTATATTTGTATTTTCCTTTTCAGTCCAGACATTTTTTGTCATAATATCTGCAACTTTTACATCATATCTGTAACTTTGTTCTTCAAAACTCCATTCAGGAAGAATTTGAGCCAGATCATATTCAGATACAATCCCGATTATATTACCGGCATTGTCAATAACAGGCAATGTATCAATTTCAGCCATCTTAAATAGATCAGGCAATCTGAATGCTTCAAGATGTTCAGAAATAGCGGGTATTTCCGTAGAAATATCATCTACAGAAGGAAGACTAGGTATTTTATAATCTTTTTTCCAAAACCATTTCATAATTTTGCTACAATTAAATAATTAATAAAAAGGATTTTTTTATTATCAATGATCAACTTTATAAAACAATTACTAGACTGGATATATCGCAAAAAATGTTATATTTGCGGTAAAGACGCTTTTTCTGAACCGATTTGCATTAATTGCCTTGAAGAAATTGAAATTAACCAGTATAACTATCATAAAAAAATCCATTCTTTTGAAATTTATTCTGCCGGAATATACACTGCAAATATGAGAAAGATTATAAAAGGTCTTAAATACCACAGAAAAAAAGATCTTGCAAAACCCATTGCCAGTATTATGCACTCTTACTGGAAAAACTTAAATATAAGTTCCGAAGATTTCGAGATTGTTCCAATGCCTCTTTATTTAAAAAGAGAAAAAGAACGTGGTTATAATCAGACCTGTCTTATTGCAGACGAGTTCTCAAAGCTCACAGGTTATACTGTTAACAATAAAATTGCAAAAAGAGTAAAAAACACTGAACCTCAGTATAAATTATCAAAAAGAGAGAGGATTGAAAATTTAAAAGATGCTTTTAAAATAGTTAAAACCGAATATACGGGCAAAAAACTTCTTCTGCTTGATGATATTTCAACAACAGGCACAACTCTTGATGAATTAAAAAAGACGTTTGAAAATGAAGGGATTTCCGTTTATTATGCTCTAGTGGCAGCAAATCCTGTAAGCGAATCTTCGTTTCATTAGATAGAAAGAACTGTATGATAAGAAAATTTAAAACGCCGATAAGCGATAATATAGTAAATATAGGCCCTGATGCTGGATATGACCAGATAATACTTGCAACCGAGACTAGCTGTGATGAAACAGCCGCAGCAGTTGTGCTTAACGGCAGGCATGTTCTTTCAAATGTTGTAGCATCACAGATAGAAACCCATAAAAAATACGGCGGCGTTGTGCCGGAAGTTGCTGCAAGAGAACATCTTGAATCCATTAACATGGTTGTAGAAGAAGCTGTAAAAAAATCCGGCATTAAATTAAACGAAATAACGGCATTTGCAGCTACTGTCGGGCCCGGTCTTGTCGGAGCTCTTCTTGTTGGATTAAATACCGCAAAATCATTAAGTCTTGTATACGATAAACCTTTTTTAGGAGTAAACCATCTCAATGCCCATGTCTGTGCAAACTATCTCAGCAGCGAAAATGAAAATCCAAATATCTGGAAGCCTCCCTTTGTCTGTCTTCTTATAAGCGGAGGACATACACAGATAATCAGAGTTAATTCATACTGCAATCAAGAATTAATCGGAGAAACTCTTGACGATGCAGTCGGAGAAGCTTACGATAAAGTGGCAAGACTCTTAAAACTGCCTTACCCTGGAGGCCCTCTACTTGATAAAATGGCACAAACCGGAGATAAAAACAGATTTAAATTCACAGAAGCAAAAGTTGGAGAATATGATTTCAGTTTTAGCGGTCTAAAGACAGCAGTTTTAAGGCTTGTGCAGAGTTTTGACGGAACGAGTTACGAAAAGCCTCCAGTGCCTGTTGACCACAGCTCTTCACTCCCGCTCCGCAGTGGGTGTGAAATTCCAAGAGAAGATATTGCAGCAAGTTTTCAGGAAGCTGTAAGTGTAACTCTACTTAAAAAAACTCTTAAAGCAGCTAAAGACAGCAATATAAATCAAATTACACTTGCAGGTGGAGTTGCTGCAAATTCTGAAATAAGAAAAAAATTCTTCTCTCTTGAGAATACAGGATTTAGAGTTCATGCCCCTGCTTTAAAATACTGCACAGATAATGCTGCAATGGTTGCAAGCAGTGCTTATTTTCTTTCAAATGTCATGGAAGAACTTGATATTGAAGTATTTTCAAGGGTTAAGTAAAATTATAATTATTCGTATTCACTAAAATAACATTATTGATTATAATAAACTTTATGAAGATTAAACAGTTTATAAAAAAGATTGTACTTTTATCATTCGGAGTAATTCTTGTAGCTATAGCGCTGGAATTATTTCTTATACCCAATAAAATTATTGATGGCGGAGTTGTTGGAATATCAATTATTTCCAGTTATTTATCCAAATTACCTTTAAGTTTGTTTATTTTTACTCTTAATCTGCCGTTCCTTGTTTTTGGTTATAAAAAACTGGGAAAAAATTTTACATTAACTTCTTTCTATTGCATTACATTACTGTCATTACTAGTTAATTTCATACACAATAAACCGTGTGTAACAGATGATCTTCTTCTAGCCTGTATTTTTGGAGGCATAATACTTGGCACAGGTCTTGGAATAATTTTAAGAAATAACGGCTCTTTAGACGGAACAGAAGTAATGGCAGTTGTTTTAAACAAAAAAACCTGTTTTTCTGTTGGCGAAATAATAATGTTCTTTAATTTATTTATATTAGGAAGTGCGGGTTTTATTTTTGGCTGGGATAGAGCCATGTACTCTTTATTAGCTTACTTTATTATCTTTAAAACTGTCGATATAGTGATTGAAGGACTGGATGAGTCAAAATCAATCATTATTATCTCGGATAAATATGAAGAAATTGCACAGGGTATAATAAACAAATTTGAAATAGGTGTAACTTATATTGAAGGTCAGGGTGCTTACAGCGGCGAATATAAAAGACTTATCTTTTGTGTAATAACACGTCTGGAGTTAACTAATTTAAAAAGCTATATCCTTGATACTGATCCTTCTGCTTTTATAGCAGTGGAAAATGTTCATGAATTTGAAGGCGGACAGGTGAAGAAACAAAAATGTAATAATTGGACAAGGTAAAATTATGATTTTAAATAATCACAAAGCATTTACACTGGCAGAAGTCCTGATAACACTAATGATAATCGGAATAATTAGTTCTATAGTTATTCCTGCTTTAATTCAAGATTCTCAAAATATAGAATTTAGAACGGCATGGAAAAAATCATTTGCTGATATAAGTAATGCCAGTAAATTGGTTTCTCAGGAATATGCCGGAAATTTAACAGGAACTTGTAGCTCTCATGTTTGTATCAGAGACTTATACAAAACCTATTTTTCATATACTCGTTTATGTAACGGCTCAACTGATGTTATCGGAAATTGTTGGAATACTGACGGAGCAAAGGGATTAAATGGCGGAACTGTTTTAACACCGGCATGGTTCGGTGGAGCTGCTTTAGCTATGAATAATGGACAATTTTTTTATTTTGAAACAGATGCTAGTGCCTGTAATCCTATTTGTTACAGATTTGTTACGGATATAAACGGATTTAAAGGACCAAATACAATGGGTAAAGATATTTATTATGCTTATATTTTTAACAACGGAGTTGTTAAACCAAAAGGTTATGACACAACACTATTGTGTCCTTCAGGAAATGGTTATGATTGTTCAACCAAGTATTTATATTCTAATTAATTATTGATAATCAATTTATTTTATTTTGACCGTTTTTCTATCTTCTTTAAAAAATTAAAAAGATCCTGCACTTCATTTCTCGTCAGATATCTGAATTGACCTTTGTCCAGTCCCTGTAAAACTATATTGGCATGTGCAGTACGCTTTAAAGCAATTACAGGATGATTTATTTTGTCCATCATCCTTCTTATCTGCCTGTTATATCCTTGATAAAGAGTCATTTGCAGGGTTGTTCTGGATTTGTCACAGTCAATAACAGTTGCATCGGCATAGGCAATCTTGCCTTTTTCTATCTCAATTCCTTTTTGAAGATCAAAAAGATTCTGATTAGTGATTTTACCTTCAACTATTACCCTATAAACCTTCGGTACATGAACTTTTGGATGGGTGAGTTTTTGAATAAGATCTCCGTCATTTGTCATTATCAAAAGTCCGGTTGAATCCTTATCAAGCCTTCCTGCTGATTTTAAATGATGAACTTCAGGCGGCAATAAATCATAGATAGTTTTTCTGCACTGTGGATCTGATTTTGTCGTAATATAACCTGCAGGTTTATAAAAGATAAGATATTTTTCAGCTCTTACCCTTATTTTTTTACCTTCAACCTCTACAACATCTTTTTCAGAAACAGACATGCCCGGCTCTTCAACAGGTTTGCCGTTAACTTTTACTTTTCCTGTTTCAATAAGCTCATCTGCGCCTCTTCTTGAGGCGATTCCTGTGCTCGCTATAAATTTATTAAGCCTGATTTGACTGGACATCTATTAAGCCTTCTGTATTCTCTGCATCTTTAAACTGATTTTCTTCTTCCCTGATAATTTTACACTTGAATTCCATTGCCATTTTCTGGGCTTCCTTAAGGTCATCTGCGCTCCATATTGCCCATCCGCCTCTTACTTCTTCGCCAACTTTGATTTCAACACGATTTGAATAAATATGCATTGTTCTTACAGGCTGGTTTTTCATCCTGTTTATCTGGCGAAAAACAACTTCCTCCGGGTCGATGTTAAGAACTTTCATGGCAATAAAAAGACATGACATAGCATCTTCAAGCTCATTTTGAGCTCTTTCTCTATCTCCTCTTAATAAAGCTTTAAGACTTTCTGCAACTTCTTCATTTAAGTGGCTTACTGCCTCCGTTTCAGAGTTTGTATCATATTTTCTGTTTTTCCAGATTAATTCTATTGCTTCTTTTAACTGCATTTTAAATTATTCCCGTTTTAATTCTTTATATTATAAACATAGTATAGAATTCTATATCTTCCAAGTTTTTTTTACCAGACAATATTTTATTTCTCAAATTTAATGATATAATCAAATTTGTGTTTAAACTCAGGAGGTTATAGGTAAATTATGGATAGAATAGAGCTTTTAAAAAATAGTTTAAGAGAAAAAACATGCGTTAAAGTTATTGCAGGTATCGATAATTTTGATATTGAAAAAGTAAGACAGATTGTTACAGGGGCTCAACAAGGCGGAGCAAGTGCTGTTGACGTGGCAGCAAGAAAAGATATTATTACAATAGCAAAAGAATTGACTGATTTACCTGTTTTTGTTTCTTCAATCGATCCTGAAGAACTTGCAATGGCAGCAAATAACGGTGCTGATGTTCTTGAAGTGGGCAACTTTGATGCATTATATAAAAATGGTTTAAGAATTACAGCTCAGGAAGTTATTGATATAACAAAAAGAACAATCGAACTTGTTGGAAATAACATCATGATAAGTGTCACAGTTCCTGGTCATATAGATATAAGCGAACAGATCGCTCTTGCACAGGAACTTGAAAACCTCGGCGTTGACCTTATCCAAACAGAAGGCGCAGCTATAACAGAACCAAAGAGCGCTGGAGCAAGAGGACTTATTGAAAAAGCACAGGTTTCTATTGCAAACACAATTGAACTTGTAAGAAACGTTGAAATTCCTGTTATGACAGCAAGCGGTATTACAACAACAACAGCTCCACTCGCAATAGCAGCAGGAGCAAGCGCTGTTGGAGTAGGATCATGTATAAATAAGCTTAATTCAACTCTTGCAATGATAGCAGAGGTTAGATCAATTGTTGAATCTATTGAAAAAATAAAAACATTAACAGAAGAAAAAACTTCTATATAAAGAATAAATTAAAAAGAAAAGAGACTGGAAATAATTCCAGTCTCTTTTTAATGTTTTAAATAGCCTCATTGGTTACCCCAATAGAATAAGAATGATTTTGTTGGTTAATGATAAATTATTCACATAAAAAACTTACGGGGCTTGAAAAAATCATGAAAATTTTGTTTATATATCCACAATATCCTGAAACGTTCTGGAGTTTTAAATATTCTCTTGGATATATATTAAAAAAAGCGCTTATGCCTCCTCTTGGGCTTTTAACAATAGCACCTATGCTTGATGATAATGAGTATGAAAAAAAACTTATTGACTTAAATGTAATAAAATTAAAAGATAAAGATCTTCTCTGGGCTGATTATATATTTATAAGTGCCATGATTACCCAAAAAGAATCCGTTAAAAAAGTGATAGAAAGATGTAAAAAACTCGGCAAAAAAATTGTTGCTGGAGGTCCGCTTTTCACAAGCCTTCATGAAGAATTTCCTGATGTAGACCACTTTGTTCTTGGAGAAGGTGAAATTACTATACCGCTTTTTATTGAAGACCTCAAAAATGGCATCCCAAAGAGAATTTATACATCTGATATTAAACCTGATATAACAAAGTCACCAATTCCACAATGGAATCTCGTTAATTTAAAAAACTATTCAAAAATGCCTCTTCAATATTCAAGAGGCTGTCCTTTTGACTGTGAATTTTGCGACATTGTAAACCTGAATGGAAGAATCCCAAGAACAAAAGATCCTGACCAGTTGATAAATGAACTTAATTCTCTTGAAAATATAGGATATAAAGGGTCTGTTTTTATAGTTGATGACAATTTTATAGGGAATAAAACAAGAGTAAAAGAACTTCTTAAAAGACTTATTGAATGGAGAAAAACTTCAAAATCAAAACCCACTTTTATGACAGAAGCTTCATTAAATCTGGCTGATGATGATGAACTTTTAAATCTCATGCGCTATGCAGGCTTTGATGCTGTATTTATAGGACTCGAAACTCCATCAGCTGAAAGCCTTGAAGAGTGTGGCAAATTTCAGAATAAAAACCGCGATCTTGTTGAATCTGTTAAAAAAATTCATAACTACGGCATGGAAGTAACAGGAGGGTTTATTGTAGGTTTTGACAGTGACGATACTTCTATATTTAAAAGACAGATTGAATTTATCCAGAAAACAGGCGTTGTCGTTGCCATGATAGGTCTTCTACAGGCACTTCCCGGTACTAAACTATACGAAAGATTAAAAAATGAAAATCGTCTGATCCAGGGATCTTCCGGTAATAATACTGATTATTCACTTAATTTCCTGCCAAAAATTGGAACTGACGTTCTTATAAATGGTTATAAAAACATTATTGCTTCTGTTTATTCAAACCAGAAGTATTATGAAAGAATTTTAACTTTTTTAAAAGATTATAACCACTATAACAGCAATAAATTCAGTTTAAGATATATTATTGCTCTTTTTAGATCAATGCTTGAATTAGGAATTTTTCAAAAAGGAAGAAGATACTACTGGAAATTATTTTTTATAAGCCTGTTCAAGTACCCGAAAGCATTCCCAAAAGCTATAGGTCTTGCCATTTACTATGCCCACTTTAAAAAAATTTTCATTGAAAATGTAGGATAAATAATTTTATTTTAATTTTTTAAACAAAAATAAATGCGACCACCGGCCGCATCAGTCAAGAAAGGAATGGTTAGACTATTAACGTAATTTATTATTACATAGGTTTGTAGATTAGGGCAAAATGTTAAAATTTCTTAATACAGGTTTATAAGTGTTTTATAGTAGAATTAACTTATACAATATGGGAGTGTTGAAAAATAGTTAAATAGCTCTTATTTTCTATTTTGTAACACGACCCTATCAAAAGTGAAAAATGGCGGAAACGATTTGCGGTAGCGGGAGTGAAATAATGCTGAAGCTGCTGCGGGTAGCAGGAGCTGGAGGCATTATATAACTCATTCCAAGTTTTCGACATTTTGACACTAGACGTGGGGGACGTAAGACGAAACAAAAAACAAAGTTTTTTGAATTCGTCAACAGTCCCATTATAATAATTCATCAATGAAAAGAGTTAATAAATACATAATGTCCTCAATGACAGAACTTAATAAACCGGACAAACCTTGCAATAAACGCTGGGTTTATCCTGAAAATCAACCTCTGGCTCCTGAGCTTATTAAAGCTGCAGGTTCAAATATTGTTGCAAAATTACTTTTAAACAGAGGTATAAACACTTCTGATAAAATAAAAGCTTTCTTAAACCCAGAAAATATTGAATTATCATCGCCATATGTGTTTGATCATATGAAAAAATCTGTAGAACGTATAAATAAAGCTATAACAGATCATGAAAAGATTATTATCTGGGGAGATTTTGATGCTGACGGCGTTACAAGCACGTCCCTTATTTATAAAGCTTTAAAATATCTTGAAGCAAACGTAGATTATTATATTCCCGAGAGGACTAACGAGGGACATGGTTTAAACAGCGCATCTGTATGTAAATTAATAAGTTCACAGAAAGCTAAATTAATTATAACTGTTGACTGCGGTACAAGTAACACAACTGAAATAACACTTGCAAAAGGACTTGGCACAGATGTTATAGTTACAGACCATCATGAACCTCCAGAAGTGCTTCCTCCGGCTTTTGCAATTATAAATCCGAAGGTTCAACAAGAAAATAAAGAATGTGCTGAATTGGAATATCTTGCAGGTGTAGGAGTTGCCTATAAACTGGCATACGCAATCCTTGAAAGCAACAATAAAGAAAGTTATTCTGAGGATTTACTTCATCTTGCAGCAATCGGGACAATAGCAGATGTCGTTCCGCTTTTGGGTGAAAACAGAACTATAGTTACAAGAGGGCTTAAACTTATTGAAACCCGAAGGCCAAAACCTATAATAAAGCTTCTTGAATCAGCAAGTTATAAAATTGAAAAAGGCGTTTCAGCAGAAATGATAGCCTTTGGTATAGCTCCTAGAATTAATGCCGTCGGAAGACTCAGGGAAGCAAGCCTTGCTGTAAAGCTTTTAACGAGCGAAAATATGGTTGAAATAGAGCAAATTACAAAAGAATTAAATTATAATAACCAGCAAAGACAAAAGATGTGCGAAAGCATGTTTGTCGAAACAGATATGAAAATTGCTCATGAAATTGACCTTGAAAATAACAGGGCAATAATACTTGATCAATCGAACTGGCATCCAGGAATTATAGGCATTGTAGCTTCAAAATTAACAGAAAAATATAACAAACCGGCTTTTTTAATTTCAATAGATGAAGAAAATAAAACAGCAAGATGTTCTGCAAGAAGTGTTAAAGGTTTGAATCTTCATGAAACTCTTACAATTCTTGAAAAATACTTTGTCCAGTTTGGAGGACATGCCTTTGCAGCAGGATTTTCCCTTGATCTTGAGAAGGTTAACTTTAACGAATTTAAAAACAAATTAAATGCCACGGTAAATCAGAATTTTGACAGCACATGTATTGAACCCGTACTTGAAATTGAAATGGATCTTCAGCCTGAAGAAGTATCTGTTGAATTCATTAACGAGTTAAACAGACTTGCACCTTTTGGAGAATGTAATCCTGCTCCTGTTTTCAGCATATCAAACCTTACACTAAAACAGTATAAAACGATGGGATCTAACAATAACCATTCAAAACTGTTTCTGTCAGATGATAATAACAATACTTTTGAAGCTGTCTGGTGGCAAAAAAACTGCATAGAAGCCTCCGTCCTGGATAAAATTAACCTTGCCTTCTGTCCTGATATAAATTTATTTGGCGGAAAAACAAGTATCCAGCTTGTAATAAAAGATTTAATACTTTCATCTCAAGACTGCAGTAAAAAAACTGAATCTGTGAACAATACACCCATTATAGAAAATATAGAACCAAGATGGGTAGACCACAGGAAAAAAACAGGAGTTGAAAAAGTATTTTCAAACTACCTTAAAACCACAAAAGACAGCGTATTTATCTATGCTGAAAATAAAAATACTCTAGAAAATCTAGGAAAAAATCCCTTATTTAAGGAAAAAATCATCAACAGGTTAAACGTAGAAAAAGCGGATCAGCTTATGCTCTTTGACCTTCCGCCTGATATATGTGTTTTATCGGATCTTATAAACAATTCAGAAGCTAAAATAATACACCTTACTAGCAATACCTTTGATGAAATAAATCCCGTTGAAGTGATTAAAATGCTCTCCGGCATGCTTAAATACGCATACACAAACAGGGATGGACAAGTAAATACAAATGAAATAGCATCAAAACTCTCTATCTCTGATACAGCTATTAAATCCTGCATTGAGTTACTCAATCAGGCAAATATAATAAATATAATTGATGAATCAAAAGGAAATATTAAGTACAAATTTCTGGGAAGTAAAGATCTTTCCTCTATAACAAATCTTAAAGAGTATAGCTTCTTTGTTGAAACTCTGGCTGCTGTAGATGAATTCAGAAAACAGCTTTCAGAAAATGAAACTTCCAGAGTCCAGAAGTTAGTGAATACTTTTAAATCACCCCTTACAAGAGTATAAAAAGCTTATGCTGACAGATCGAGAACTTTTCCAACAGTAATATTTTCTTCTTCAAATCTCTTTAAAACGTCCTCAGTAGAACTGTTGTCTATCACACCAAGAACTTTATCATCCGAACCTATTAAATTAACCTTATCGTTTGCTTGTTTTATAGTTGAGATGCTTGAAGCATTAATATATTTTGGTTTTTCTGTAGCACTATCATTTACTTTGATTAATGTTAATCCTGTTGGCTGTACTGACATATTTTTCTCCCTTGTATTTATTAATTTTTATATTTATATGAAAACAAAACAAATAAAGAATTGCTAAAAATTTATTCAAGAATTTTTTTAACTTGATCAAATACCTTATCAGGAGTCAAGTCCTCCATGCAAAGAGAGTATAAATCTCCTTTTTTAGCATACTTACACTTTCTTCTGTTACAGGGGACACAATTTCTGTCCGAACAGAGGGTAACTGCATGGATTCCATAGGGGCCTGTTCTTGAAATAGGTGCTGCACCATACAGACCAATTACATGAACACCTGTTGCAGACGCTATATGTAAGGGACCTGTATCTCCTGAAACAACAACATCACACACAGAAAGAAGTGCCGCATTTTCTACAATATTTAACTTTCCGCAGTATGATTTTATATTTGAAGACACATCCAGAATCTTTTCTGAAAAATCTGCATCATTGGCAGAACCTGTTAAAACAATATTGCAGTTGTATTTATCTATTAAAGCTTTTGCAAGTTCTCTCCAGTAGTTTAAAGGCCATCTTCTTCCCTGTCTTGTAGAACTGACTCCCATATTAAAACCAATGAGTTTTTTACCCTCTGAGATGCCTATAAATGTTTCTTTTAAAATCTCAGGTACAAAGAGTTCAAGATTTTCAGGCAAAGTTAAATCTTTAAAAAGCGGTTTTGCTGTAAGCCAAAAATTTTCAACCGCATGAAAGTTAAAATCTTTCTTATAATTTAAAGTTTTTTTAGCCCCTATAAGAAAGGAAAAAATTTTGTTTCTTACTGTAGACGGCTGAAGATTTATACAGAGATCAAACTTTTCTTCCTTGAGTTTTTTTGAAAACTTATAAATGTACTTATAAGATTTACACTCTGCAATCCAGATTTTATCTATATCATGATCATTTTCGAGTAATAAAGACGGTGTTTTGGTAGTTAAATAATGAATTGATATTTCAGGATTAAAAGTTTTTAAAGACCTGACAAGCGCTGTTGTATGTACTACATCACCAATCGCTCCAAGCCTGAATATGAGTATTTTTTTAATATCAGAATTATGCATAATTTATCTCGATATGAACTTATTTACACAAAAACTAGTTATATTTTAATTTTAACCTGAATGAGTTAAATCAAAATAATAAAAAATAATTGTGGAACAAAAATTTTTATTCACGTCTATATAATTTAGCAAAAAATAATTTTGCTGTATTTTAGACGATGACAATTGAATAGAGTTTAAAAGCGTAAACAAAGATAATTACTTGATTTATAAGAGTTATATAATTTTTTAATAGAATATTCTCAATAAAAAAGAACTATTAAGAAATGTATACCAATTATAAGTCAAGAATGATAAGGGTTTACAGAATTGATTTAAAACTCATACGAATAGAGGGTTGGAAAAAAAACTCTTTTGCATTAAATTTAATCCTACGCTCAATTTTTCGAGCAACCACGTTGAGAATATCCAAATAAAAATAATGCTGGAAACAGAAAAAAATTAATTAGGTATTCAAAATAAAATAAATGAAAATTATTTAAATTTTCACTTGACTCTCGAATATTGTGGTGATAACATACTCATTACCGCTTTAAAAATAAACCGAAAAGCGATAATAATCCGAAATATAAAATTATGAACCTTGAAAACTGAATAACTGAAAACACAAAATACGAAACGAATGTTTCAAATCCTTTGCGGCAACGTAATAGGATTTAAAACTTATTCGATTCTAACAACCTGTTAATTCAAAAAACTATTAGCTAGGATCAATAGGAATTTAATCTTTTTAAGATTTAAATAAACTTTCTGACAATGGAGAGTTTGATCCTGGCTCAGGACGAACGCTGGCGGTATGCTTCATACATGCAAGTCGAACGATAAGGCCCCTTCGGGGGTACATAAGTGGCGGACGGGTGAGTAACACGTAGGAAATCTGCCTCGAGGCGGGGGATAACGTTGGGAAACTGACGCTAATACCCTATATGTGGTAGGCTGAAATGCTTATCATGAAAATTCCGGTGCCTTGAGATGAGCCTGCGGCTGATTAGCTTGTTGGTGGGGTAATGGCCTACCAAGGCGACGATCAGTAGCTGGTCTGAGAGGATGATCAGCCACAATGGGACTGAGACACGGCCCATACTCCTACGGGAGGCAGCAGTAGGGAATTTTGCGCAATGGGCGAAAGCCTGACGCAGCAATACCGCGTGAGGGATGACGCTTCTTGGAGTGTAAACCTCTGTCAGTGGGGACGAATTTTGACGGTACCCACAAAGGAAGCACCGGCTAACTACGTGCCAGCAGCCGCGGTAAGACGTAGGGTGCAAGCGTTGTCCGGAATTATTGGGCGTAAAGAGTTCGTAGGCGGTGTATCAAGTCTGGTGTTAAAGCCCGAGGCTCAACCTCGGTTCGGCACTGGATACTGGTACGCTAGAGTGCAGTAGAGGCAAGGGGAATTCCCAGTGTAGCGGTGAAATGCGTAGATATTGGGAGGAACACCAGTGGCGTAAGCGCCTTGCTGGGCTGTAACTGACGCTGAGGAACGAAAGCCAGGGGAGCAAATGGGATTAGATACCCCAGTAGTCCTGGCTGTAAACGATGGATACTAGGTGTTGCGGGTATCGACCCCTGCAGTGCCGCAGCTAACGCAATAAGTATCCCGCCTGGGGAGTACGCACGCAAGTGTGAAACTCAAAGGAATTGACGGGGGCCCGCACAAGCGGTGGAACATGTGGTTTAATTCGAAGCAACGCGAAGAACCTTACCAGGACTTGACATCTACGGAACCTTGCGGAAACGTGAGGGTGCCTTTCGGGGAGCCGTAAGACAGGTGGTGCATGGTTGTCGTCAGCTCGTGTCGTGAGATGTTGGGTTAAGTCCCGCAACGAGCGCAACCCTCGTTGTTAGTTGCTGATAAGAGCATGCTCTTATCGAGCTCTCTAGCGAGACTGCCGGTGATAAACCGGAGGAAGGTGGGGATGACGTCAAATCATCATGCCCCTTATGTCCTGGGCTACACACGTGTTACAATGGGTGGAACAACGAGCAGC
>JAQVCB010000003.1 GCA_028689995.1 Candidatus Gastranaerophilales bacterium | reverse complement strand
GAATGAATTTTGGGAATAATCACTCAAATTAAAGTTTTCATCTCTTTCAAAATATTCATCAATTGTTTTTATGTTTTTAATTTTTGACAGGTTATAAAGTCTAATCCCATGCCTCTCTGGATTATATGCAACAAGAAAATGTTTTTCCCCATAAATAAATCCATATGGATGGACTTGGCATTTTTGAAGTTCTTTATTTGCTTTTTCATATTTAATTTCAAGAATTTTAAAAGCTTTTAAGGCTTCTCTAATTTGACTTAACACTTCCTTATCTATTTTAAATCTCGGATACTGCCTTATTGCATATCCTTCTGCTTCAAGCAAAGCCTCAAGGTCCGGCTCTATTTTAGACATTTCATTTTTATTTAAGACCTTAACTTTGGCAATAATTTCATTAATGGTTTCTGCTTTACTTGCTAAGCCATCAACTTCAAGTTTTTTCTTTGTATTTTCGAGTTCTGCGAGTTCTTCCGGCGTAAATGAAACAAGAGGAGCTAAAGAATGATTTCTTAATGTCCAGCGTTTAATTTTAGAGTTTGTTTCAACTTCTTCTATCTGAGGAAATAAACGCATAACTGCATCACGCATTCTCTCTGCTGTGCGTCTTGATACTTCAAAAGAATCTTGAATATCATTAAGCGACAAGCCTTTATAACTTGCCTGCATCAGAAGTGCCAATTTTAAAATATCTTCAACTCGTTCGTATCTCATTTGTAAATTCTCATGTTAAGATAGTTGCAAAGATTTTAATACGAATCATTGTTTGATGTCCATATTTGACATAGATTTATGTTAAGTTAGAGATAAAAAATATTAAGTTTAAAATTGGGTATGAGAAGAAGCTATTATTTATGAATTCTAACGAACAACTTATTAATAAATTTAATGAAATTCTGCAAAACAGTAAAAACTGTATTGTGAATATTGTTAATGACAAATTAACTTTGGCTGTATTTTCACTATTAGAAAAGAATCTTAAAAATGTTAAAGAAATTAATTTCATCATTAGAGATACAAGGTCTATTCCTCAAAATGATGAAGTAATAAGAGAGTTTGAAATAAATCCCAATGATACTCTTTTCAATGCATACGATATTACTGAAAAAAATAAACTTCAATACTTTGAAAAAGCAAAATCAATGTATGATTTCATTTCAAAGAATGTAAACGTCAAAAAAACAACAGCAGCTTGCCAGATAAAAGGAAATATTTTAATAGTAGATGATGAATTTATGATTCAAGGCTCATCCTCTCTAGAACGTTCTCCTAAAGCGTTAAAATCAAAAGTTAACAGTATAAACTTTGATACTGTTATAAACAGTACAATGGATAAAACTCAAATTACTAAAGCCACTGAAACATTTCAGCGAGTTTGGAGTAGTAACGAATACACACAAGACTTCAAGTCAGAGCTTTTAAAAGGCTTAGAATACCTTTATAAGGAGCATTCTCCAGAGTTTTTATACTATTTTACGCTTAATGAACTTTTTGGAAGTCAGTTAGACTACGGTATTGAAAGATTTGAACAGGACAATACCAATTTCAAAAAGACTAAAATTTGGGATATACTTTATGACTTTCAAAAAGATGCTGTATTATCTGCAATACAGAAAATCAATAAGTATAACGGATGTATCATTGCAGATAGCGTAGGTCTTGGAAAAACTTTTGAAGCACTTGCTGTTATTAAATATTTTGAATTAAGGCAGGATAATGTCTTGGTATTAACACCTGCTAAACTTTATGACAACTGGAACTCATTTAAAGGTGCTTATAAAGATAGTATTCTCGATGAAGTATTCAATTACAAAATAATGTTTCATACTGATTTATCACGATACAAAGGCAACTCAATAAGCGGAATGGATTTATCTCGATTTGATTGGAGTAAGTTCGATTTATTAGTTATTGATGAATCTCATAATTTCAGAAATAGAACAGAAAAAGACTTTGGATTAACCAGATATCAAAGACTTCTGGAAGAAGTCATTAAGAAAAATCAGAATACAAAGGTATTGCTGCTTTCAGCAACTCCTGTAAACAACTCTCTTAATGACCTTAAAAATCAAATCAGCATTATAACAGCGGATAGAGATTTTGCTTTTGAAGTTCAAGGAATTCCGAGTATAAGTAATCTTTTGAGAAAAACATCCACTTCAATAAATAACTGGGAAAAATCTCATAACAAATCAAAAGATCAATTATTTGATAGCTTGCCTTCTGAATTCTATAAATTGCTTGAAATGATGACCATTTCAAGAAGCAGAAAGCACATTACAAATGCATACGGCACTAAAGAGGTGGGTAAATTTCCTACTAAACTTAAGCCTGATACTTATACTCCGCATATAGACTCAGAACTTGCCCTTTTAAACTTTAAGGACACTAATATTAAACTTGAAGAGCTTATTTTAGCTGTTTATATGCCTATGAAGTATATTAAAAGCCAACATAAAGCATATTACAGAGAAAAATATCAGACCAAGTACAATAATAAAATTATTTTCAGTCACGAAGATAGAGAATTTTTCACCGCCAAAATGCACCGATTTAACCTGTTTAAAAGGTTAGATAGTTCAGTATTTGCTTTTGGTGAAACGATTAGAAGACTTAAAGACAGAATTGATAATTATATCAAGCTATTAGAACAAAATGCTGATGAAATAGAAGCTCAAGATGATGATTCAGAAGAAAATGACTTAAGTCTTGATTATAAATACGAAATCAAGGTAAATCACTTGAATAAAGAGGATTTCTTAACTGATTTATATTATGACAAATTGGTTCTTGATGAAATTTATGCAGAAGTAGAAGAAGTTCTGAATAATAAAAGAGATAATAAACTCCATGTTTTACTAGATGTTGTCAAAAATAAAGTAACGACAACTCCTTATAATCAAGATAATAAAAAAGTTCTTATATTTACTGCTTTTGCAGACACAGCAAATTATTTATACAATGAGCTGGCAAAAGAACTTGCCGATATGGGTATAACAACGGCCATGGTTAGCGGTTCAGGTGCTCCTAGAGCTAATAATAAAAAGATTAGGCTTGAATTTAATAATGTACTATCAATGTTTTCACCAAGATCAAAGCTTAAAAAAGAGATTGCTGCTGAAGATCAAATTGATGTTTTAATAGGTACCGATTGTATTTCTGAGGGGCAAAACCTGCAGGACTGCGACTGTGTTATTAACTATGATATTCAATGGAATCCAGTTTCATTAATACAAAGATTTGGTCGTATTGATCGTATTGGGAGCACTAATACTCAGATTAAAATGATTAATTTCTTTCCTGATATAGCTTTAAATGAATACTTAAGTCTTGAAAAACGTGTTAAGAGCAAAATGTTGGCTACAAATATTACATCTACGGGCGATGAAGATGTTTTATCTCCTGAAATGAATGACATAAGTTTTAGACAGAAACAGCTTGAGCGTTTCAAAAATGAAGTGCCTGATATAGATGAAGCAAGCGATAATATTTCATTAACCGATCTAAATATGAATGAATACTTGTTTGAGCTTGCCGAATACATAAAAAAAGAGCCTGAAATAAAGAAACTGCCTAAAGGGATTTATTCAGTAAGTGACGGAGATAAGCAGGGAGTTATTTTCTGCTTTAAACATAAGAATAATGCAGTAAAACCAAATAATGACAGCTCTTTGTATCCATATTATTTAATTTATATAAATAACGAAGGTGAGATGATACTTGGCAATACCCAGGCTAGAGACCTTTTAAAGCACTTTAGAAAGTTGTGTTACCAAAAAGATGTTCCAGTAAAAGAATTCTTTGATAAATTTTTTGACAGAACTAACAAGGTAAAAGATATGAGCCATTATTCACAGCTTTTAACTAAGTCAGTAAAAACGATTCAAGGCTATGAAGAAACTCGATCCGAGCAAACTGTCTTTGATTTTGGAGGATTTGATAATCCATTTGCAGGTGAAGATCAAGATGATTTTGAACTGATTTCTTTTTTGGTGGTGGAATAAATGTTAAATTTGCCAAAACAGTATGAAGTTAATAAAAAATTCGCTCTTAAAACTTTTATCCCTAAAGAGCTAAAGCCGGGTGAGAAAAAAAGACTGAAAGAAGCTCTGAAAGAAGTAAGATTAATTCATCAAATAACTGGTGAAGGAATTCCGTCATTAATAGATGAGGCTCATAACTGCTCTGTTATTATGTTTTTCGATGTAAAAATTGAAAAGGTTAAGGATGCATCATTTGTTTCAGGAATATTGCAAACACTAATCAAATCACCTTGCATCTTAAGGATTTATGACGATGCCTCCGAAGTGTATTCCTTTGCACATAAACGCTTGAATTTACAGGATTCTAATGAGATTGTTATTGAAGAAACAATCATTACTAAGCCTTTCTCTACTATCGTTCAGAATGACAAAAAGAATATGTTGGAAGAATATTTGAGCTTTGAAAAAATAGTAAATACAAATAATAAGTTGGCATTTTATGCTGAAATAATGGGGAAATCTTATATTGTTTCCAATCCAGCAGTTTTTTCTAAGGCAATTCAACTATTAAAAAGCAAATTCTGGTACAATCTAAATGAAATATGGGCAATTTTAAGTAAATTGAAAAGGTTAGAAAGCCTGATAACAGAACAAATAAAGACCAGCAGAGCATCAGATAAAGTTAAGTTAAATACAGAGATGAAAAATTTAATACAAGAACTTGAAAGTTTAATATAAATAGGAGTGCAGAGTATGGAAGTAACTGAAAATACACAAGATAATGAATATCCAAAAGTTCAACAGGAACTGTACAATACTGATAATGAAAATCTGCAAAAACTTGCAAGCTTATTTCCTGCTGCTGTAAAAGATGGACAGCTTGATATAGATGCTTTAAAAGAAGAACTCGGGCAGTTTGAAGAAATAACAGCCGAAAAATATGAACTTACCTGGGCTGGGAAACAAAATGCAAAAAAAGAAGCAAGAAAAAATCCACTTGGAAAAACTCTTAAATTTTGTCCTGAAGAAAGTCAATATCCTGAAACAACAGAAAATTTGTATATTGAGGGTGATAATCTTGAAGTCTTAAAACTGCTAAATAAAAATTATCGTGGTGCAATAAAAATGATTTATATTGACCCTCCGTACAATACAGGTAACGATTTTGTTTATAATGACAATTTCTCGATGACTCAAGAAGAAAGTGAACAAACCCAAGGCGAACGTGATGAATATGGTGAAAGATTAATCAAAAATTCAAAAGATTCTGCTCGTTACCATACCAACTGGCTCAATATGATGTATCCAAGGTTGAAAACAGCTAAAGATTTATTGACTGAAGACGGGATAATTTTCATCTCTATTGACGATAATGAAATAGAAAATTTAAAAAAGCTTTGTAATGAAGTCTTTGATGAAAGTAACTTTATTGCTTGTATTATATGGGAAAGAGCTTATTCTCCAGTTAATTTGAAAAAACATTTTTCCGAAAATCATGATTTTATTCTATGTTACGCTAAAAATATTGATGGACTTGTATGTAACGGACTTAAAAGAAGTGATGATGCCAATGATAGATACAAAAATCCTGATAACGACCCAAGAGGAATGTGGAAATCAAGTGATTTATCGGTTGGCCCAATTATTAAAGAAAAGGTTTATGAAATTATTACTCCGAGTGGAAGAAAAACAATGCCTCCTGAAGGATATTGTTGGAGATTAACAAAGGAGAGATTCCAAGAGTTTGTGAATGATAACAGAATATGGTTTGGAAAAGATGGAAATAATGTTCCTTCTATAAAAAGATTCCTGTCAGAAGTTAAAAATACTATTACACCAATGACAATATGGAAATATAGTGAAGTCGGACATACACAAGATGCAAAGCAAAAATTAAAAGATATTTTTGATGGAGCCTCTTATTTTGATTATCCAAAGTCAGTTGATTTAATCAAAAGAATGTTGGAATTATATGTAGATAATAATAGCCTTATACTTGATTATTTCTCTGGTTCATCAACAACGGCACATGCCTGCATGCAATTAAATTCAGAAGATGGTGGTAATAGAAAATTTATAATGATACAGCTGCCGGAAGCTACTGATGAAACGTCAGAAGCATTTAAATCCGGTTATAAAAACATTTGTGAAATAGGCAAAGAACGTATAAGACGTGCTGGCAAAAAGATAAAAACGAGATTGAACAAGGCAATCAGCAACTTAAACTTGGAGAAGAACCTAAAAAAGTTCCAGATATTGGTTTTAAAGTTTTAAAAGTTGCTGATACTACTTTAAATTGGGAGAAAAAAGCACTCCAAGGTGAAAGTCTACATTCTGATTATTTACCGGGAACTGTCGATAAAGATAGACTTGATTTTACTCCGGGATTTAATGATGCTGATGTTGTTTATGAGATTATGCTCAGACAAGAAGGTTTACCTTTAACCTCAAAAATAGAAACATTAACTCAAATTGGCGAGAGAACTTATCTTGTAGCTGATAGTTATATTATTTGTTTAGAAGAAAGCATAAATGCTGATATAGTTGAGAAACTATCAAAACTTGAGCCATTGCCGTTTAAGTTTGTGTTTAGAGATTCGGCTTTTGATGATGATATCGTTCTTAAAGATGAAACCTTTAGACGATTAAATGCTCTAATAGATAAAAACAAATGCGGTGCAAAACAAGCCTATACTGTTGAATTTATTTAGGGGTGTTGAAAAATGACTAAAAAAGTAAAATTTGAATTTAATCCTCAATTAACACACCAAATAAATGCTATTAATTCTACAACAGCATTATTTAAAGGCTTATCAATGCGTCCAAAAGGTCTCTATACAGGGAAAAGGATGTATGCTGATGATTTATCCTCAAACCCTCCTGTAACTTTGGGAACTAGAGTTTTAGAAAATCTTCAATCAATTCAACTCGGCAATGATTTATTCCCTGATAAACAACTTGCCCATGGCAATTTTGCAATTGAAATGGAAACAGGAACGGGTAAAACTTATGTGTATTTAAGAACTATTCTTCAATCACATCAAGATTATGGTTTTAAAAAATTTATGATTATTGTTCCATCAATTGCCATTAAGTTAGGTGTTAAAAAATCCGTTGAAATGCTTGCTGATCATTTTAAGGCAATTTTCAACATAGACATACAAAATCATTGTTTTGTGTATGACAGCAAAAATATGAATAGTGTTTTCAATAGTTTGGTTGATAGTAAGGATTTAAGCATTTGCATAATCAACACACAAGCTTTTGCTTCAGATAATACTAAAATCAAAAATGCAGCAGAAAACGGCATCATTCTTTGGGAAGAACTAAAAGCAATAAAACCCATTATTATTATTGATGAGCCTCAAAGAGTCGAAGGTTCAAAGAAAAAGCCATCTCAATCTAAAAAAGCATTAGATGAGCTTAATCCTTTGTTTACATTGAAATATTCCGCAACGCACAAAGACGAATTTGCTTGTAATTTCTTATATAAGTTAGATTCTTATGGAGCATTCAAAGAAAAACTGGTCAAAAAAATAAAAGTAAAAACCGTATATGGAACAGTTCCAAAGGATTTCCCATATATTAGATATATAAGTTTTACAAAAGACTTAAAAGCCAAAATAGAAATATTTAACCAGGAACAAGGTGGCAGGATTAAGTTTAAAACATTTGATGTTTTAGGCAATACTTCTTTGTATGAGCTTTCCGGCAAATTATCTCAATATCAGGATATGTATATTGCCGAAAATCCTCACAAAGAAAAACCTTTAAAAATAACAAAACCTGACGGCTTTATTGAACTTGAAAAAAGCGAAAACAATAGTGAAGTTAACCAAAAAGATGCTGCTAACATCCAAATCAGATTAGCTATTAAAAACCATCTTGAAAAACAATTCGCTATTTTGGATAAAGGCGAAAAAATTAAAGCCTTAACTTTATTCTTCATCGATGAAGTTGTAAAAGTCAGAGACCACAGCCAACCAGATTCAAGAGGTGACTATTTAAGAAGATTTGATGATGAATATTCAAAACTTATAAAGGAATATGAGAATAAATTCAAGCAATATGCTGATTTATTTCCTCAATATGAAGACCTGAAAGCTGTAAGACAAGGCTACTTTGCAATTGATAAAAACAACAAAGAATTAGATCTGGAAATCCTTGATGATGAAAAAGAATATAAAAAAGACATTCAAGCCTTGGTTGATAAACAAATTGACCAAATATTAAACGGCAAAGATGAACTTATATCGTTTAACAGCCCTTTATCTTTTATCTTCTCTCACAGTGCCTTAAGAGAAGGTTGGGACAATCCTAACGTATTCACTCTTTGCACATTGAGAAAAGGTCATAGCGATATAGCAAAGAAACAAGAAATCGGCAGAGGTTTAAGACTCCCGGTAAATAACAACGGGAAAAGAATCCAAGACGAGGAAATAAACGAATTAACAGTTATTGCAAATGATCATTACGATCATTTCGCCAGTTCATTACAAAACGATTTCAATGACAAAATGGGCTTTAATAAAGATGAGGTTACTTTTGAAATCATTACAAAAGCACTAAAGGCAGCAGGTATTCCGAGCGATAAATTAACTCAGGAATTGGTTAATGAATTTAAGGACGAGTTAATTGCAAGGGCTGTTATTGATGATAAAAATATTATTAAAAACAATGGTGCAAATATACAGTTCATTGAATTTGAAAATGAAACATTAAAAGAACATATTATCAAAATAAAAGAATCTTTCATTGAATTAATGAAAGAAAAAGGAACAGCCAAGCTTGAAATCGAAAATGGTGACAATGAACCTATTATCAATGCGGAGCATAGCTATGTAAAAGATGAAGATTTTAAAAAGATTTTAGAAAATTTGAAACATTATATGGTTAAACGTTCCCTTTATAAATTCAACTTGGATAAAGATGTTTTTATTCAATCTTGTACTGATGAATTGAATGCTTACCTAAGAATAATGAAAGCAAGCAATGTTTACGAGGTTACTGAAGGTGAACTTAAGGTAAACATAGCTTCTAAAATTGTTATTGAAAAAGGCTCTTCAAATCTTGAAGAGATTTATAAAGATAGTACAAAAGAAGAAAAAACGGACTTGGATATAGTTGACTACATTATGTACCATACATTAATGCCAAGACTAGCTATTATCAGAATTCTTCAAGGAATCGAAAAAAGGGATTTATTAAACTATCAAGATGTTCTTGAAGATATAACTAAAAAAATCGCTAAAAAGCTTGAGAATGCGAAAGCAAACAGCGTTTATACCTATGAAGTAATTGATGGTTATGAGCTCGACTGGGCAAAAATTATTGAAGCTGATTTTGTGGATGATACTGCCTTTGAAAAAGCAAAACGTGTATTTAAATCAAACTTCAACAAGAGAAAAGCTCTCAATAAATATTATAAAATGGATAGCGATGGCGAATATGATTTTGCTCAAAAATTAGAAGACGATTTAGATGTAGTTCTTTTCACAAAACTCAAAAAAGGTGGTTTTGTAATTGACACTCCTTACGGAAACTACTCCCCAGACTGGGCGGTTGTCTGCAAAAACGGCACAAATGATTTTAAATTATATTTTATAATTGAATCTAAATTCGGAAAAGATAAAGAGAACTTGACTGAAATCGAAAATGAAAAAATACGACTCGGCGGACTACACTTTAGAGCTGTCGATAGAAAGAATGTTAAATTTGACTGGATTAAAGATTATGACGATTATAAACGCAAATTTGCTATTGTGGAAATGGTGTAATTATGAAAAAATGCTTTATTTGCAACATTTGCCCTTTTGACAGATTTAAAGAAAAATTAAATAACTTAAAAGAAACGGTCAATATTAAACTATTTAAAATACAATTTTTTAGAATAATTTTTGATAATGAATTTAAGAAAAATATTATTTTCTTTTATTCTTTTATAATTTTTTTTATATTAATTTATCCGTTGTTTATTTTAAAAATAGATAGTATTTTTTATTCTTTATTTGGAATTATGCTAAGCCTAGCATTTACAACCTTTTTTATTCAGCCAGTAAGTAAATATTCCAAAGAGATTAATAATATTGAATTGACTAATCAAATAGTTTTTTATTTATCATATTTTCCTTATAAATTTTATGAAATAGTTTTTAAGCTGTGCAGTGAAGCTGTTAATACTATGCCAACTCCTGATGAGTTTATAAACAAAGGTTATTCAGCAAAACAAGGTTTCGAAATTATTGATCAAGTTCTTGGAATAAACTCTTTTTATAATACAAAAGATATTTATCAAAATTTTCATAAAAAACTAAGGGGCATTTTAAAAATTATTAACGATTTAAACCACTTTAGTATATATTCAAAAGAACGAGTCATAATCCCTGCAAAATCTATCTCTTATGAATATGAAATAACAAGCTTTTTACCTATCTTAAACAAAATTGATAAAAAAATTGAAAAAATAGTTTCTTTATATTTTGAGATAATTAAAAAAGATGAAAACGATGAAGATGTAAATGCTGAAAGCAATTTTCTTATTGAAATTAGAAGCATCAAAAAAGATTATCTGGAATTAATTGATAAATATACCAAAATTAAATTAATTGGATTTATTCAAAATAATAGTAAAGTCATAAACAAATTGTAATTTGATAATGATTATTAATATCAATATTATCAAATTTTAAATAAGGTCTTGCAGGAATTTTGACTTTTTTCTATACAGGTTTTAGATCAGCTTTACTTTTTTGAGATTCTCCTTTGTTTCCACCAGATATTCCCACCAGTGGAAGTCCAAATACTAATTTTTCTAGCTCTATTTTACTTATCATTAAATCTTTGGCAATATCATCCTTATTAATATTGTCTTCTTTTAAAGCATTAAAAACTTTAGTTAATATTTGAGAAGTTTCTTTTTCAGCAGGTTCTGGTTCTTTTTTTGTGTATCCTTTTTGAGCAAGTTCGATTACCAACATACGATGTTGCCATTCGGTTAACAGCTGAAGATCTTTTAGTCTATAAACCAAAGCCGCAACGGATACAATCCATTGATGCTTCAATTGTATAAGATTATGTAAAGTCGGCATATATGGGCATAATGCTCTAACACTGGCTTCAGGCATTAAAAAAGCTGAAGCAAAACTATTAGCATCTTTTTCTGATTGCTGGCTTCTGGGAACTCCATGTCTATGCAAAATTAAATGCCCTAACTCATGAGCAGCATCAAATCTACTATGCTCAGAAGATTTAAGTGTATTTAAAAATATAAATGGCGTACCATCATCCCAACATGAAAAAGCATCAACATTTAAAGAATCTTCTACAAGGGAATAAACACGAATTCCTTTTGATTCTAAAAGATGTATTATGTTAGCGATAGGTCTTTCTCCAAGTTGCCATTCTTGTCTAAGTTTAGTAGCCGCAGATTGAGCTGTTTCATCTCTATAATGTGGAAGGTTATGGTTAGGCAAGTCGAATTTTTCTTCAATCCAACCATTAAGCAAATATGCTAATTGTCCCGCAGCTAAAGCTGAATTTCGTTGTGCAGCTGTCATTTTTGATAATGCTCTGAAACTAGCTGCCTCAATTGAAATTTCATTAACCTTGGGTCCATGGAAAAAATTTATAGGAAAATTTAAGGCATTAGCTATTTCTGAGAGTGTCTTATCAGCAGGAGTATCTTTATGATTCTCACTTTCAAAATTAGATATTGCTTGTGACGACAATCCAACGGACTTTGCAAGCTCTGCTTTTGTTAGTCCTCTTCTTTTGCGAGCAAATGTTAATCTTGATGGTGTAAACATTATATTGACCTTTATTAAATTCTCTTTCTAATGTCTATATCGATAGAAGATTCATAAACTTTAGTAATTTTCGAGAAGTTATCATCAATTGGCTGAGATGGTAATATGATTCTCTCGAACCAACCAGTTATATAACCTTTATCCATTGCAGCAGGAAGAGATAATTCTGTTCTGAGCTCTTTTTTATCATCGTAAAAAAGAAGTATCCATGTAGTTATTATATCCGGCTGATCTTCTTTGCCCCACAAATTTAATTGTTTGGTATTATTTTTTATAACTTGTATTGTACAAGGACCTTTATTTGTTCTGTTTGAAGGAGTTAATAATGGTTTTCCTGTATATAAATTTCCAGAAAAAGCAACTATTCTGAATGTTTTACAAGGAGATATTATACAGCTATAATTATTATCATCTGATTTTTCCCACCCTTTTGGGATTAAATCTTCTCTGAGCGAACGCCCTGTACTATTCCATTGATTTATACCTGGTATCATAGGTGCATCATTTCTAGTACAAGAAGATTTTGCCAGATAACCTGTTGCACTGGCTTTTAACAATATAGTTACAGGGAGTCCTAGTTGAGTTAAACGTTTTTCAGCAGCTTCATCTTGAAAAACTGTCGCCTTTTGAAATCCTTGATGGGGTTCCTCGGCTCCAAATGTAATTGTTGCTTTTACCATTTTATTATTTCCTTATGTTTTACTTATTATTTTTATACCTCAAATGAGAAGAAAAAACAATAAGTAAAACATACTACTTAATATTTATTAATAAAAACAAAATATAATTATTTTATATTGTAGCTTAAAAACTGTTATTTTAAATAATTTTTAATGATTTTACTAATATTGTCTAACTCAACATCACCAAGCATTAAGTAAGGTCTTGCAGGAATTTTAACCTTTTTATTTTTGCCGGCATCACCGCCAAATTGGTGAATAGCTGCGCAAACTTTATTTGTGCCAACAATAGCGGAATTATTGGCATACTTGCTTGTAATAGATGAGGCAAGTTCACCTCGCATTACTGATTTAAAAGATACTCTACCTAGTAAAATACCTGACAAAGTATCAGGAAAAGTGTCATTGAAATCGAAAATTCAAAACGCTATGGTGATAAAAGATTTTTTCTTCTTGGATAATTCTTTCTTTTTTGGCGAAATAGTTTCGCCTATTCTTTTCTTTAAAAATGAGGGGGCAAAATGACTGAAACAGCTTTATTGATAGAACTTGTAAAAAATATCGGCTTTCCGGCTGTGGTTTTTGCCATCTACCAGAAATCTCAGGTTAAAACCTTTGAAACTATTATTCAAAACAATTTCCAAGTATTAAAAGATTTGCTCGAAACAAACCAATATTACGCAGCTCTTTTATCTCGGATAAAGGGCAAGATAGATACTAATTTGTGGTGTCCGATACTGAAAAAGTCCTTAAAAAACAATGATAATGAGATATTTCATCAGGCTTAACGAGCAATATAAATAAGAGGTGTGAATGAACATAGAAAAAATGCAGTTTAATAATAAAGTCTTATTCATAATTAATTATCCTTTTTATAATCTTCCATGTGTCTGTCATCAGAAAATTCAATATTAATATCAAAAAATATAAGTTTTAAAATCATATCAAATCCCAAGTGATCAACATTTTTTAGCCTATAATAAAAATCTATTACAAATAAAAATGTTCCCTGCTCAAAGTCATTATGATAGGGAGTAATTAGTACAGCCAAACCTTTATGCTCTGTCAGTTGTAGTAAAAAGACCAGCCAGCCAAGCGTTTTCACATATTTGATTGATAATTTTTTTGTTCGAATTAACCATTTTATTTTCTTTCTTGATATTTATGAATTTTTTAAATTAATGTTTTAATTATTTCGGTTAGTGGCTTTTTCGAAATTTTAGAATATTGGATAACTGTGTTTAATATAGCTTTTAATTTTCTAATATCAGCATTTTCAAGCTCATAAAATAGATCAACATTTTCTTTTAATGAATTTAAAGCTGTTATATCCTCAGTTAAAGTTATTATCTGATCTTCAATAAAATTTTGAATAAATATTTTGCTATTAATAGGCTTGATTTCACAAATTATACCGCTTTCAAGTCGGCTTAGAAGTCGTTTAGTAAGAGTAGAAATATTGTTTAGAGATTTATTACTTGTTAAAATAATCTGTTTTCCTGATTCATAAAGGGTATTAAAGGTATGAAACAATTCTTCTTGAGTAATTTCTTTTCCCTCGATAAACTGAATGTCATCAAGCAAAAAAACGTCCACCTGACGATGTTGCACTCTAAAAGCGTTCATTTTGTCATTTCTAATAGAGTTAACCAGGTCATTCGTAAACATTTCCATGTTTATATATTTTATCTTTAAATCAGGACAATTCGCTAAAACATAATGCTCTATTGCTTTTAATAAGTGAGTTTTTCCAGTGCTTACATCTCCATATATAAACAATGGATTATTTTTCTTTCCTGGATTTTTAGCCACTTCTAGTGCCATTGAGTAACCAAATTCATTATTTTCACCTTTTATAAAGTTTTCAAATGTATAATTTGAGTAAGAATTCATAGTAAGTTTCTCCTTTTCATTTTGCCAAAAACAACTCGTTTTGGTTTCAGTAATCAAGAGCAAATGCAATTATTTTATCTTTTCTTTTTTCTATTGATTCTATTATCATTTTTTTCTTTGCTCTCCAATATCTACAAATAATGCCTTAAGTCTATCCGCAGCACAATACATCACTCATTTCTGGTAATAAATCAAGTCTTTAACACAATATATAACTTAGAAATTATCTAATACATCTTGCAAATATTTTTTGTAATTTTCTTTTAATTTTGTCGGTTTAACGATTTTGACATCACACCCCCACTTAAAGAGTTCTTGATAGATAGCGTAAGTTCCGCCTGAAGTAAATTTTACTTGGATATTGCCATTATCTTGCTCATTAATTTTTTGACTCGGGTGAAAATGATAATTTAATACATCTTCTGCAACGTATTTATTAAACTCCAATGTGATATCCAAAGGCTTTTCCTGATAAATTCCAAAAGAATTGTTGCAATATTTATTCAAGGAAAAGCTTTCATCACGCTCAAAATATTCATCAAGAATTACCAAATCCTTTATTTTATCAACTAAATAAAGCCTCAAGTCATTTACATATTCATTAAACCCGACAAGATAATACTTATCAGAAATGATTATGCCATAAGGGCTTAGAGTGATTGTTTTTTCTTTAGTATCTATGAAATATTTGAATTGAATCTTTTTAAATGCCAATAATGCTTCACGCAATTTCCCCAAAGATTCAGCATCCGCCTTAATCCTTGAATATTGCCGTACTGCAAAACCTTCGGATTCAAGTATTGCTGAAATATCTGTATCTAAAGATCTTAAGTTTTTTTGTGGAGTTAATGCCTTGATTTTTGCAATTAGTTCATCCAAATCCTTACTGCGGTTTTTGTCATTGGATAAGCCTTTTAGATATTCAAGATTAGCAAAATCATCTGCTGTAAATGAAATTAAAGCATTCATTGTTCCTTTAACAAATCGCCAGCGTTTTTTCTTATCATTTGTTTGAACTTCTTCAATCTTTTCAGGAAACATATCAAAAAGCAGGGCTTTCATCCGTTCTGCACTACGGCGAGAACATTCAAAATGATCTTTTATATCATCAATACATAGTCCAGAATAACTATTTTGAAAAAGCATTGCTAGTTGAATTATTTCTTCTGCTTTTGTTAATCGTGACATTTTTACCTCAAAAGTTGATTTACTATTTTATTATATATTAAAACTACGTCAATTTATGACGTAGTTAATTAAATTATTCATCTCTTATAATCATTAAGTTATACTAATTTATACAATTCATATAAAAATTAGATATTATTTAATATATTGCAAAATTTATTTATATGACTAGCAAATTTTTGTTCAATCTTAACTTTAAATTCATTAATATCCTCGATTTCGCAAAATTCATCTTGGCTAATAGTTTCTAATGAGAACCAACGCCAAGAATCATTTCTATTTCTAAAATTGCCATATTCTTTTTCGAGAATAGATACCAAATTTCTTCGGTCCTCCAATTTTGTATCTGTTTTTTGTATACTTATGCCAAAATCAACATTCATTTTCCCTTTTGCCAAATATAGCCCAATAATACTACCTTGAAGCCAGTTTTCCATTTCCCCATATTTTAATTTTTCTAAATCTTTAATCCCTTTTGGTAAAGAATGAATAGAGGAACTATGCGGATTTACAATTTCACTTTTTTCTGTGACGATTTTTATTAAAAGATCCATTAACTCTGTGTTTATATCTGTATTTTCAATAATCAAATCAATTGCTTCTTTGTGTTCTCTATAAATTTTTTTGCACAGTGTTACTATTTCTTCATCAGTATTTCCCATAATATTCCTTTCCACCATTTTTTTATAATGTTCAATAAAAAATCTTACCTCTTCAGACATTGATTTTTCTTTAAATTTAAGCATTTTATTTATAACTTCACATATTTGACTATAGTCAATTCTGATATAATTTTTATACAGGGCTTCTTTGTTATAATCAGTATTTGGAGTTAAAAATATAAAAACCTTATGCTTATAATTTTTATATTTTTCATGATTTTCTATGTATGTTTTGTAATCTTTCAGTTGGTCAATACCTTCCCCAGACCATATCTTGTTTTCAATTAAACATATAAATTGATTTTCTGGACTATCAATAAAAATATCTATTCTGCGATTTTTATCTGTTAACTTTTCCAATACTATTTCAGAATCCTCAAAGCTATTAAAAATGATATCTTCAAGCCTAGTTTTGATAGATTCATTTCTTGAATGATGTCTTAGGGATATTTTCAGTATTTCTTTAAGAAAATAATCACCTAAGTTATGACTCTCATATGGTTTAAGTAACCAGCCCAAAAAATTAGAGTGCCTGATTTCATTGTTTTGCATATTTAATGCATTAAATATGTTGAAATCTCCGGTTAATCCGTTCAATTCTTCCAAATCTTCTGACAGCATAAGTTGTTCCAGCTGATGTTGTTGTTCTTTTATAAGCATATATGTTCCTTCTACCTTATTATAATAAGGTTCTACAATTTATTATGAAAAGAAATCTCGTACTTGCGGACGTATGTAAAAGGACTTAAAGTCGGGTCTTGCCTCAATAATTTGCTGAGCGATGCTAGAGTTTTCCGCAAATACTTCAACTGTTATAGGATTTGCGACTGTTTTGATATAGATTTTCGCTCAAAATTTTTGTTCTGCCATAATAATTTTCTCCTTCTAATATTTTTTAGTAAACACGTTTTTTGCTGTAAATATTGCTTGTTGTGCTGTGTACTCTGCACTTTGGACATTATTTAATGTATTTCTTATATTATTAGTTGTTTGTGCATAAGATGTGCTAGCTCCTGTTACCTTAGGATCAGCATAACTTACTGGCTTTTGAATACAATGTTGATTTAAAGAATCACATACTAATATGTAATATCCATTAGATCCCTGATAGACAACTTGTGCTTGGCAAGTATTTATATTTAGTAATAGCAAAATACTCAATAAAACAACTCGCTTCATAATATTTTCTCCTTTTAAATAAAAGGTCTAAACTTCTTTGAATACTTTTATGTCAGTTTATCATGCGTCTATGTCAATTCTTGACGTAACAAATTTTTATTACTGGACTGCTAGTCTATCCCTTCGCAAACCAAGCATATCACAATAAAAGAATGAATGAAGATGTTTATAAGCAATTTGCAACAAAAGTACAAAAACTAAGGAAAGCCAAAGGATACACAAAAAGTATGCTATCATCTTTGGCTGATTTAGATATTTCATATATCGGTAAAATTGAACGCTGCGAAAAATCCCCAAACCTTCGAACAATAATAAAACTTGCAAATGCACTTGAGGTTCCGGTTAAAGAATTGTTTGAGTTCTAATGTAAAAGTTCCCTTTCGGGAGATTTATATTAAAATGGCGGTTTCCATCCTATTGGTTTATTTTTGTATCCGGTTATAGCCTTTTGCCAAAATTGTTCTTCAGGTGCTTTTTGTTCGCTTCGCTTCATTGCTTCTGCCATTTCTACAATTGAGTAATTATTCTGGATATTATTGATTTCTTCTATTAATTGCGAGAATGCATCAACTTGATCGTCATGAACACCAAATGGAAAAGCCAGTACCTCGCTTTTAAAACAGTCAAGCCATGGTGCAGCTTTAGGCAGTAGGACACGATGAGAACGTATCATATATGTGCATGCAGAGGCTCTTTCTACTTTTGATATTGTTGGATGGTATGGGATTACATATACTTCATCATTTCTTAGTAGCTGAATAAGTGGAATGCTGACTCCTGCATCTTCAATGATAATACTTTGAGCCCCATATTTAGTTTGCATTATTTTGACTTGTGCCAATACGTTTGTAAAATCAAATTTATATCGACAAATATCAAGAATATACGCAACTTTATTAATGATTTGTGCTGTAATACAAACCGAAAAATCATTATTATCACCTGTCTTCATGGCCACATCCCAGCTTTGCATTATTAAACCTTCGGACGCAACAGGAATACTTTCATAAAATTGAAAATCATCAAAATTAATAATATTACCTTTTGTAGGGATTGGATTTTGCTGATATTGTGCCGAAAAATTGAATTCACCCATACCTTCTCTGATTTCTTCTAAATTGTTTAGGGACTCAAGCTCAGGATTTATCACATCTCCCACTTTACGTCTTAAGATTCTGTCGTCTGATAATGTGTAAGTTTCGTCACCCTCTGCTATTGCAGGTAGAGCAAGAACATCCCACTTTCCAAACTTTTGAACATAGTTAGAAAAATCATCTAAATGTAATCTTTGTGCGACTAAAATGATTTTTCCCTCATTTTTATTATTTAAACGCGAAATAATTGTATTGGAAAATGTTTCATTTGAGCTTTTTCTGATTTTATCAGATAAAATTTCCTGCGCTTTTTGTGGGTCATCAATAATAATTATATCTGCGCCATGTCCGGTTAATGAACCTCCAAGCGAGGTTGCTTTTCTAAAACCATTTTTTGTTGTCTCAAAAAAATCGTCTTGTTGGCGACCTTTTTTCAGCCTTGTGTTAAGAAAAGTTTTTTTATACCATTCGCTTTGCATAATTTGACGAGTTTTGAATGAAAATTCTTTTGCCAAATCATCGCCATAACTGATGCATAGAATTTTGAGTTTAGGGTTATGTCCCAAAAGCCATGCTGTATATGCAATAGAAACTATGGTTGTCTTTAGTGTTCGTGGTGGAACATTGATAATAAGACGTTTTATGTCTCCGTTGCTAACACAATTAAGTTTATCAATAGTTAATTCTGTCGCTATTGTTTCTGTATATTTTTGTCCACCATCAATCTCGTTGTAACATTTTTCAAGGAACATATTGAAATTTTGCGCTAGAGCAGCGTATAAAAGTATTTCCTCTGGGTTAATCATTGTTTTTTCTCCTTTCCATTTTTGTAAATATATTTATCTAGTAATTTTTGGTCTTCTACAGATAAATCTTTAACTTCTGAGGTAGTATCATCTAAATGAAAAGCAATTAGACTTGTTAAGGCTTTTTGTGCGCCTAGTTCTCCCCCAAGTGCTTTAAAAATCAGTTTTTTTATCAACGCTCGTTGCTTAGTTATAGGTTTCGATTTTCCGCCCTCTTGAACTATGATAATTTCTTCTAATTCTTCACGTAGATCGGTTTTAAATTCCTTAATTAACTTTGGGCGCCCTTTAGCGTTACCTGAGTGCCCAGGCTTGAACTGATGTTCAGTAGGTGGGCGTTTATAGCCCACCTCATAGTTGTTGTTATTGTTGTCTTCCACAAGTCATATCTCCTATATTTTTAATTAATTTAGCCTTTTTTCCTGTTAATTTTTCCCAGCGATATAGAATTACATCGGCATATTTCGGCTCTAGTTCAATTACTCTAGCTTTACGCTTGGTTCGTTCTGCAGCCAACAGGGTTGAGCCTGAGCCCGCAAAGGAATCAAGAACTATATCTCCAGGCTTTGATACGTCAAGAATAGCATCCATAATCATAGCAACTGGTTTTACTGTAGGATGTAGCTTTAAAAGCTCAATAGCTTCAGGATTTGAAGCATGCATTCCACGATATTTCCAGACATTAGTCCGATAACGACCATAGATACCAAGCTCAATATTGTTTATATGTGGAGCTGTACCATTTTTAAATATATATATAAGCTCATGTTGGGACCTCAGATACGATCCCATTCCAGCCGTTATTTTATCCCATATTGCCAGATTAATTATGCTTGAATAAGCTGAAAGTCCGGCCTCAAGTATTTCTTGCATATGTCTCCAATCCATACAATGGAAGTGAATTGATCCGTCAACAGAATAAGCTGCAAGTAAAGTCATTGCAGTTTTCATAAAATTAGTGAATTGAGTATTATTCATTTCCCCAGAGGCATAGGCAAATTCTTTATGATGTTTTTGCTTAGTAACATTTCCTTGTATTTTAACATTGTATGGCATATCTACAAATGCTATTTTGGCTAGCTCTTGCCCCATCAAAGTCTTAAAACTTTCCTTTTTAAGAGCATCACCGCAAAACAGTTTGTGATTATCCAATTGCCACAAATCATCTAAAGATACTCTTTTTTCTACTTCACTTTCTTCAGGAAGGTCATCTACTGGATCGTCTTTTTCTTTTTTTGCATCCTCAATAGCTTCAGAATTGATAATTAAATCAATATCTGGGATGTCAAAGCCAGTGATTGTAGCATCAAAGCCAAAGCCAGCATCAAGGTTCATCAAAAAATCAAGCTCGATTTTTAAAATTTCTTTATCCCAGCCTGCTTGCTCTGCTAGACGATTATCTGCAATTATGTAAGCGCGAACTTGCTCTGGCGTCATATGAGTTAAACAAATAGTGGGAATATTTTCAAGTCCAAGTTCAATCGCTGCTAAAACACGCCCGTGACCTGCAATAATTACATCATCAGAATCAATAAGTACTGGATTGTTAAACCCTAGGATATTGATACTCTTTTTCATCTGATGAACTTGTTTCTTACAATGCGTTCTTGCATTCTTTGGATTCGGTTTTAGTTCGTTTGGATTTTTGTAAAGTACTTCTAAAATGTTTGGGGTTTTCATAAGAATTTTCCTTATTTATTTTACGGATAGCAAAAGCTTCCATATAAAAATTAGGAAAAATTTTTCATGTAAGAAAAATATATTATGCTTAAAAATCAAGATAACTTTTTTTGCAAGAAAAATCTTTAAGCTATAATTGACTTTTAGGTCTCTTTATTAAAGAGAAAAAATGGCAAATTTATAACTTTATGCAATAAATAAAAAATTTATCTAGAAATTTTTAGTAGTAAATATTTATGTTTATCATTGATTGATTAAATTAGTATTGTTATTTTTTATATGCTTAATATTTTTAACAATTATGAATGTAGTGTAATACCAATACTAGAAATATTCTTTTTGTCCGGACCATAATTCCAGAATATTCTATAAGCAGCCGAAGTTTTATTCTCAGCATAAACCTCAAATATTTTTATTTGCATGCTTTTTCAGATTTTCATTGGTTCCGCATTTATCGGGCTGCCATATTTGCATGAATTCTGTTATGTTATCAGAGTATCCAGACCTCTTTACTTCACCTTTAAGTATGGTTGCAGCCCCTATGCTTGCATCGGCATTTTAACATACAGACACAATATAACCCCAATCTTCTTATGTAAGCTAACATACAACTGTTACAAGTATAAGGAGTTTTTTATGACTGAAATCAATTCAAAGATAATGCTTCAGTGAATCAGAAATGATTTTAAAATCCTGATTGATGACATAATCGGTATAATATCCACTCTTCACGATGATATAGAGAAACCAAGTAAAGCTACAGCAAAAGCATTGCTTGAATATATTGTTATGGAGGATTGTAAAGCCAAAGAAAATATGAAAGCTCTTTGCAGTAAAGAAATTGATCAATATTTTAAGTGGCTTGACTCTTATTGTAAAGAAAACGGAACTACACAGGAACAGGCTTTAAAAGAAATTATTAATGGAGAAATATAAAGTTAGAAAACACTTGATTTCTGAGAATAGCAGAGTGATTAATATGTCTGTTATCAAGTTTAGAAAGGATTACAGACATGCAAGAAACAATAGAACAACTCCAACAACTTTCCAGAGAAGAGTTAATTAAAAAATGGAAAAAGCTCTTTAAAACAAATTCTCCGCAACATGCGAGGAAAGAATTCCTGATAAAGCATATTGTGTGGGAATTACAAGCAAAAAAGCAAGGAAGTTATTCGGCACGAACACAGAAACAATTGGATAAACTTGCCGATAAACTCGCCAAAAAAGAAGAAATAAAAGAAAAAGAAATAAATAAACATTGTCGACAAAATTCTGAAATAAAGACAGGGACAAAGTTGATAAGGGAATATAAAGGAGAAAAGCACGAAGTTATTGCACTGGATAAAGGTTTTGAATATAGAGGCAAATATTACAAAAGCTTGTCTGCAATAGCAAGAGAAATAACAGGCACGCAGTGGAACGGAAAAGTTTTCTTCGGAATTAAAAAATAATGGAAGCAAAGAAGAAAACAATCCGTTGTGCAATTTATACAAGAAAATCCTCTGAAGAAGGCTTGGAACAGGATTTTAACTCACTTGATGCCCAAAGAGAAGCCTGCGAGTCTTACATAAAATCCCAACAACATGAAGGTTGGGTTTTAATCGATAAACAATATAACGATGGAGGCTTCTCAGGCGGGACTCTTGAAAGACCTGCCCTTAAAAAGCTTTTTCAAGATATAGAAAATGGCGAAGTTGATACAGTTTTAGTATACAAAATAGACAGGCTAACTCGTTCCCTTATGGATTTTTCTAAAATTGTTGAATTATTTGATAAACGGTCAGTTACCTTTGTTTCTATAACCCAGCAGTTCAATACTACAACCAGCATGGGCAGACTAACACTTAATATTCTTCTATCTTTTGCCCAATTTGAAAGAGAAGTTACAGGAGAGAGAATCAGAGATAAAAAAGCAGCCTCAGCCAAAAAAGGAATATGGATCGGCGGATCTGTACCGATTGGATATAAAATTGAAGATAAAAAACTCGTTCCCGACAAGGAGTACATCCCAACTCTTGAAACTATTTTTGAAAAATATATAGAATTCGAAAGTGTTTTTAAATTAAAAAGTTATCTTGAAGAAAATAATATCAAAAGCAGGACAGGCAGAAATTTTAGCAAAGGTAATTTGTATAAAATTCTGTCAAACAAGACTTATATTGGAATGGTTAAGCATAAAGACACGTGTTACAACGGAGAACACGAAGGAATTATTGAGGAATATATTTTTAAGAAAGCCCAGGAACTTCTGGAAAAAAACCGTAATAACAACAAATGCAAACTTACGGCAAAGTCTCCGTCCTTACTTGCAGGTAAAATATTCGATGACAAAGGAAATAGAATGAATCCTTCCCATAGTAATACAAGAGGAAAACGCTACCGTTATTATGTAAGTCAAGCGATAATTCAGGGCAATAAAAAACAAGCAGGAACACTTACCAAAATTCCGGCAGGAGAAATCGAAAATTTTGTAAGGAAGGAAATATCAGATTTTTTATCTGATAACGACAGAATTCAGGAATACATCTCTGATTTTGATATTCATAAGCAAAAAATGATACTATCGAAAGCTTCAACGCTTGATTTGGCAAATGATTTTATGCGTGCAATTCTGGCAAAAGTATTTTTATTCAAAGATAAAATAGAGATTATAATTTGTAAGAACCAGCTTATTAAAGGATTAGAGAGTTTTATTACTGAAGTTCCATTACTTGATAAAATTAAAAACGAACCAGAAGAAGCAATAACAATTTCAAGAGATGTAAGAATATCGACCACATCAAGAAAAGGAAGTGTTTTAGTAGTCAATAATTCTGAAGAGAAAGAAGTTAACATCAACTCGTTCCTTATAAATATTGTAGCCAAAGGACATCATTGGAATAAACAGATTAGAGAAGGCAAGTTTGAAACAGCAAAAGAAATTGCTGAATCCGAAAAAGAGCATAACGTTGACTATGTCAAGAAAGCAATAAGGTTAAATATTCTATCCCCCAGAATTGTAGAATGTATTTTATCAGGAAATCAGCCCGCCGATCTAACTGTAGAAAAATTATGCAGTATAAAAGCTCTCGATTGGCAAGAACAAGAAAATATTTTATGTCTTTAATTTTGTTTTAAGAAGTCGTTAATAAATATCAATGGCTTTTTTATTTGCCTGAAATACCCACGGCGTCACTAAAAAATCAATCTGAGAATTCTCCTTATTTTCTCCCGAAAAATCTGCTGATTTTCTCCGAAATAAATTCTCTACCAAAATCAAACTCCGCAAAGCCCGCTATGTGCGTGATTTTCCAAAAATTAAAGACCACATTCGTAATGAACGTGGTCTTTAATCTGGAGGTGAGGAGACTCGAACTCCTGACATCATGCGTGCAAGGCAAGCGCTCTACCAACTGAGCTACACCCCCATGTTTGGGAATTGAGTAAATTGGGCCATCCTGGACTCGAACCAGGGACCTCACGCTTATCAGGCGTGCGCTCTAACCACCTGAGCTAATAGCCCTTAACCATTCGTGAGCTTTTGAGATCTTATATGTTTAAAATACTCACTTTATAGAACATTAATACTAATAACATGGATTTTTTGACTTAGCAAGTAATTTTTTTTATCCACTCCTGCTTCGCAACAAGAACAAACAGGATTAAATCAACAATGAATGCTCATCATCTCGACTATTGATTTAACCTTCTCTTGTTTCGCACTAGAACGAGTTCTAAAAAGCGTTAATGAAAACTCAACGTTTCCGTTGAGGCTTTTTATGCACTCCCGCTTTGCAAAATTAAATTCAATTAAATGAAGGATTTAAGCTTATAAAACCTAATAAATAATATTAAATAAAGTGGGGAAATTTATACTAAAATTTGAAAGGCTCAGGGAGATGAAAAATTTATTTAAAATATTTTTTGCTACTATAATATTTTTTAATATTATTCATGCAGCCTGTGCTAATAGTACGGATAAAATAGCAGTGTTTCCTGTTGACATAGCTTCTCAGGGGGCAAATATATCTGTTTATCCTGTCACTATCGGAATGATTGCAAATGATTTGGCTAATTCGTTAACCACCAGATATAATATTAATACTATTGATATCTCTTCTTCACGAAATTTAATAAAATCAGCGGGATTAACAAACACTTACCGCAAAATGATTGAAAATTTTCAAAATACTTATACCATTGATTATAATTCATGCCAAATTATCGCCGATAAAATCGGTGCAAACAAAATATTATTGGTTTCTGGAGGATATGATATTCAAAATATGATCCTCGAACCCGGAAATCTCACAGCGTTAAGTATTCCGGGTCTTCAAACCGTTAAACCATCATACAAATTATATATAATGTTAACCCTTATAGACCCTCAAAGTGGAACTGTGCTCTGGGAAAATACATACAAAAAAAATATCACAGGAGCAACAATGCCTACACCTTCCATATACTTTGGAGATAATGTTTCCCAGACAAATAAAGTTAAAAGTTTTTCTTATGAAATATCAAAAAAAGCTTCAGCAACTTTAGCGGGAACACTATTGCAATCAGGTTATACACAAGTAAACAGCCATATTATTTCAACATCAGATCAAAATTTTCAAAACAAGCCCAAGGATGGAATAACGACCATGGATGGTCATTTTTATTCCACAAATGATGATTATCTACGTGTAAATAGAAAAGAAAATTTTAAAAATTGGGTAAAAGGCATAATACCGCAATAATATATTCTATAATAGTTCTTTGTCGCTTAAAATTTTATTAAAAACACTGTATTTACTATAATAATCTTCAGAATTCTTTGTGGCTTCAAGGAATGTATTTTCAACTTTTAAAAAAGTCTCTACTATCGATGGATCAAACTGTGAACCAGAACAACGTTTTATTTCCTCTAATGCTGTTTCATGAGGCAATCCTTTTCTATATGATCTATCTGATGTCATAGCATCATATGTATCAGCTACAGCAAGAATTCTTGCAGCAAGAGGGATATCTTCTTCTTTTAATTTTTGAGGATACCCAAAACCATCCCATCTTTCATGATGGCTGTTTAACCAAAAAGCTGCTTTACTAAGTCTTTTAATTCCATTTAAAATCTTTCTTCCCTTTTCAGGATGAAGTTTAATAATGTTAAACTCTTCATCAGTCAGTTTACCAGGTTTGCATAAAATATTTTCAGGCACTCCTATTTTTCCAATATCATGCAAAAGACCTGCGATTTCAATTTCACCTATAAAATTTTCCTCCAAACCCATTTCTTTGCATAAAATAAGTGAAAATAGTGTTACCCTTAAAGAATGACCATGTGTATATGCATCCTTAGCATCAAGCGCACTGGAAATGGATTTTATAGTTGTAAAAAACAGTTCTTTAAGATCATGTAGAAGCGCTTTTTTACTGACAGTTAATTCATAAGCATTAATACCATTTTTTATTACAAATTTAAGATCTTCCGGGTCATAAGGTTTTGTAAGATACTGAAATAAACCGCATTTATTAACGCCTTCTATCATTGCATCAATATCACTATAGCCGGTTAAAAGCATTCTTATAATATTAGGATATTCATTTACAGTTCTGGACAAGAATTCTGTTCCTGACATATTAGGCATTCTTTGATCACTAAGGATTAGAGAAATATTATTACCTTCTTTTTTAAGAATCTCAAGAGCTTCAATTCCATCCGATGCAGTAATTATAGTATATTCACGACGCAAAGTCCTGTTTAAAAGTTGCAAATTATCTTCTTCATCATCAACAATAAGTATAGTATGCCTTATTCGTTCTTTGGCTACTTGCGATAAAATATATTGACAACTTTTGATTTTATCTTTTATAACAAATTGTTCAGGTTGAGCCATTATAAAACTCTTTTCTTTTAAATCCAGCCATAAAATGCTTGGTTATTGTTTATATATAAATACCAATATTTATAATGTCGGCTTATTTTCAAAATACTTAATAGATTAGGTCACAAATTGTTAAATTTCTTAAAATATGATTTTTATTCAGATTTAATATATTTGATACTTCTTTTAAGAAATAAACACTATTTATATTAATTTGAAAACTTCCCAGATTAATATAAGATAATTCTATAATATTTTTAAAAAAAAGTATAAGCTAATTTTCAGAATTAAAGGAATTAATTATGCTGAGCAAACAATATGAAATCGAAAAAATTATTATGGGAAGGCTTTCTTATGATGCAGATTTACTGGAAGAATTAACTAATTTTTGTAACAAAAATAATATTAAAACAGGATGGATATCAGTAATCGGTGCTGTTAAAAATATAAAACTTGGTTTTTATGATCAGAAAATGCATCAATATGTCTATCCTAGCGATGAAGATTTTGTAAAATCAGACTTTAAAAAACAGAATCCGGAACTTCCTGACTACGAAATATCAAGTTGCATGGGAAATATTTCAATAAGGGACGGTAAATCTTTTCTTCACCTGCATGTTGTCGTATCTGACAGAAATGGAAGATGCTTTGGCGGCCATTTAATGCCTGGAACTATAATTTATGCAGGAGAATTTACAATTCAGGTTTTTAAAGGCGAAGAACTTGTCAGAGGAATCGACAACGAAACAAACCTTCCTCTTTGGGTTGAGTGAATTATATTTCTTTGATTATTTCTTTCAAAAGCTTGATAAAATTCTCTTTTACTCTGTTCGAAGTTTTGATAACTTCATCGTGACAGAGCGGTTGATCTAGAATTCCTGCGGCCATGTTTGTGATACAGGATATTCCAAGAACTTTCATTCCCATATGATTTGCTGCAATAACTTCAGGAACGGTTGACATTCCGATTGCATCTGCACCCAGAGTTCTTAACATTCTTATTTCTGCCGGAGTTTCATATACAGGACCTGTTAATGCCGCATATACACCTTTTTGAGTTTTAATATCAAGGTTTTTAGCAATCTTATCTGCAATATTTAAAAGATTTTTGTTATAAGCATAACTCATATCAACAAATCTTGGACCAAGCTCGTCAAGATTTTTGCCAATAAGAGGATTTTGACCTGTTAAATTAAGATGATCGCTGATGAACATCAAATCACCGGGGTTGAAATTAAGATTAACTCCTCCTGCTGCATTTGTTACAATGAGTTTATCGGCACCAAGCAGCTTCATCACTCTGACAGGCAAAATTACTTCCTGCATTGAATGACCTTCATAGTAATGAAAGCGCCCTTGCATGACAACAACATTTCTGGAACTTAATTTGCCTATTACAAGTCTTCCGGCATGTCCATGTACTAAAGAAGCCTTAAAACCTAAAATATCTGAATATGGAATACTTATTCCGTCAACTTGATCGGCAATATCACCCAGTCCGGAACCTAAAATAATCGCAATTTCAGGAGTTTCAACAATATTTTCTATTTTAGATTTTATAAAATTAAGAGAATCTTGCATTTTGTATCCTTTTCATTATTTATTCAAAATATTATTAAGATTTATAATAACTCTATCCATTACTTCCGACCAATCCCCTGCTTCTTTTTGTCTGAATAGTTTGAAACTTTTATACCATGGAGTATCTTCCCTATCTAACAACCATCTCCATTCAGGTATTTTAGGTAATAACAACCAGGTTTGTTTACCCAAAGCTCCACTTAGATGGGCAACTGAAGTATCTGCAACAATTACAAGGTCAAGATTTTCGATAGCTGCTGCTGTATCTGAAAAATCATTAAATGTTTTTCCAAGATTGGTTACTTGAATGTTGTCGGGTAAATTATCAAGTAGTTCATCCGTAACATTACCTTTCTGTAATGAATATAATCTAATATTTGCTACTTTTGCAAGTTTAAAAAAATTATCTAAAGGAACTATTCTGTTTTGAAGCCCAAAAGGATTTCCTTGCCAAGCAAATCCAATTTTAAAATCATTGTTATTAAAATATTTTTCTTTGTATAAAGCAGTTTTTTCTTTATCAGCTTTTAAATAACCTTCACTCTTTGGAATATTAGAAGAATTTATACCGAGATAAAATGGTAAGCTCATAAGGGGGGTATGATAATCATAATCAATTTGTTCATCAGGTACTGAATGATTTATTATTTCAGATTTCATGTCATTTTTTTTCAATAATTCGTCAAATTGTGATTGAGGTTTAAACATAACTTTTGCTCCCATAGAACTGAGAACTGGAATAAATCTTGAAAATTGTATTGTATCTCCAAAACCTTGTTCATAATATACATATAACTTCTTGCCATTTATAGATTCTCCATTCCATTTAGATTTTTGAGGCATTTTAGAATAGATTTTTTGACTTTCCAAGGAATTTAAATATAACAATCTAAATTCATAATGTTTCCATCCTTCATTAAAATTTTCTTTTATTAATAAAGGTGAACTTAAAGAATATAGCGCTGTGATACTTTCAGGATTTAATTCGATTGTATTATTATAATACCGTATTGATTCCTGAATTTTTCCCTGATAAAAAAGGGCTGTTGCAATGCAGCAATATGTTTCTTCTTTGTCATGCCCCATTTCTAAAGCTTTATTATAATATTGAAGCGCTTCGTCACATTTATCCATTTTCATAAATAAAGCTCCAATATTAATATATGCTTTTGTATAAGCCGGATTTATATTCATTATTTTTTGATAATTAACAAGCGCTTCTTCAAAATTATTAAAATGAGCTAAAATAACTCCAAGATTTAAAAGTGCATCAATATCATTTGGATTTAGCTCAAGAGCTTTTCGATAACATCCAATAGACAATTCTGCTGCCTGTGCTTTTCTCTTAAAAATTATTCCGAGATTATAATAAGCATCAGTATAATTTGGATCCAGTTCAATTGCTTTTGTGTAGCAATTTATTGCTTCATTTATTTTATCAGTTTCAAGAAAAACGTTACCAAGATCAATATATACTCCTGCCTGATCAGGATTCAATTCTATTGTTTTTTGAAAATAACTTATTATTTCCTCAAGTTCGGAGTAATTTTTTAGTGGAAGATCAGTATTAAGAAGAGTTTCATCAAAAGGTTTTATTTTTAATCTTTTATTTAAGTTTATTTTATGTTTTTTGAATGATGCTTGACCAAGATAATAATATGCTTCTGAGAGATCTGGTTTCAGCTCAATAGCCTTTCTGTAACTTTTAATAGATTGTTCGAGATTATTTTTTTTGTGAAAAATCCTGGCAATATTAAAATGAGCATTCTGGTCATTTGGATAAACCTGAATATAATCTTGATAATAATTAATTGCCTCATTAAAATTATTTTTTTTATCGCAGACTATGGCAAGGTTAAAAAGTACTTTTTTATAATCAGGATCTAATTTTACAACATTAAGATAATAATCAATCGCATCATCAAGATTATTTTTTGCTAAAGAGGCATTTCCAAGGTATAAAAAATTTCTGCTTTCTTGAGGCTTTAATTTTATTATTTTTTTTAAGCATTCAATATAATTATCAATATCATTGGTTTTTTTATAAAGATCAGCAAGTTTCATAAGGATATCGATTTCTTCAGGATCAAGTTCAACAGCTTTTACAAGACATTCAACTGCTTTAGCAATTTCTGATAATTCAATATAAATTATGCCAAGATTTTTATAAAAATATGCACATGGAAATATTTCTATAGCCTTAGTTATATAATTAATAGCTTCATTTTCTCTTTTAACCTTATATAAAAGAATTCCAAGAAAATTCAGTACATTAGCATTATTTGGATCTATCAACAAAATTTGCTTGTAAATATCTTCAGCTTCTTGAAATCTTCCTGCTTGATGATGTTCAAATGCAATTTTGGTATTTTCTTTTATTATTTTTAGATTTTCCTGATTTGTCATAAATCCTAACTATAAAAACTAAAAATACGATTATAGTATAGCATATCAGTCTTTTATACATGTAAAATGATTAACAATACATAAAAATAAAACTATACCGGTACATAGCCAGAATAAACAAGGCTTGACCACTCTGTATAATAATTAATCTGCGTTGCAGAACCTGGAGGTATATAAACTCTTGCCTGATTTTTAGGATTTATATCCATAGCAAGACTAATTGCAGATTGAATAATTCCTACATTAGTAATCAGAACAATTTTTTTCTGAAAATTATCCTGAATAATATTATCTATAGTTGTAATTACTCTATTATTAAGTTCTTTAGTTGATTCGCCATCTTCCGGCCAGAAATTGCAGGGATTCTTATGGTATTCTTCAAGCATTACAGGATATTTTTCCTGTACCTGCCTGAATGTCATCCCACCCCATATTCCAGCTCTACGATCATACAAATTATCAAGGATTTCAAAATCTTTTCTGAATATTTTCGCAATAGTTCTGGCACTTTGAACAGACCTTAATGCAGAACTGGCAAATATTGCGTCCACGTTTGGAGAACAACTTTTTAACCAATTTGATATTTTTTCAATCTCTTTTTTTCCCTGCTCATTAAGCGGCGGGTATTCATCCACGTCATAAAGCCGATTCTGTTCTGAATATAGAGTTGACCCATGCCCTATGAATATAATTTTACACTTTAAATCAAACATCAACTTCTCCTAACTTCGGCTTTTATCAAAATCCCAAATTTATTTTGGGAGTGGTATATTAACATATTTTATCAATTATAAAAGTACAATTCAATCTAATTCACGTTCATACAGTAAACAATACACATAAATGATTGAGGTACATCTTGTCCAAATTTGCTATTTCATAGATAATAGGTGTATATAAAATTTATCGAAGACTAAATTAAAGATAAGTATAGTATACTATACTTATAAAGTTAGTTTGTAGGGTGAGAAAAAGTGGTTCTTGTTAATTACGCTGATCGAAAAGTGAACTGTAAGATAGTATATTGTGGTACTGGCGAAAGCGGCAAAACCACAAATTTAAAATATATATACAAACAACTTGATTCAAAAATCAGAGGTGAAATGACAAGTCTTGAAGGCTTAAATGAAAGAACCCTGTTTTTTGATTTTTTGTCAATTGATCTTGGAGAATTAAGGGGCTTTAATACAAGCTTTAGTCTCTATACTGCTCCGGGACAAAAAGAATACAATGCAGCAAGAAAATTAATTTTAAACGGCGTTGACGGCATTATTTTCGTTGCTGATTCAAGAATTGAAAAACGGGATGAAAATATTGAAAGTTATAACAATCTTATAGAAAATCTAAAAGATTATAATCTTTCTGTAGATAATATACCAATAGTTTTCCAGTATAATAAAAGAGATATGGACAATGTTTTAAATCTTGAAAGTCTTGAAAAAGACCTTAATAAGGAAGGATTTCCAAGTTTTGAATCTATCGCAAAGAACGGTTCCGGAGTATTTGCTACCTTAAAAGCAATTAGTAATCTTATTCTAGCCAGTTTACAATAATTGAATAGTGCAAAATGAATAATCAATTAGATCAAAATGATAATAGAGAGAACAAATCAGGACTTATGGGATTAAGTACCCAGAATAAACTGATTATTTTAGGCTCCCTCCTATGCTCATTTTTTATTGTAGTTGCAGCCTGGGTTGTAATCAAAAATACTCAGGACAAAATAGATGAAAGCTATCAGAACTACGGTTCAATGCTGGCAAAAACTCTTGCTATTTCCAGTATTGACGTTGTTTCTGAATATCCTGTAACTCACAATCTTCAAAAGCTTCAAAATCATACTAAAATGCTTCTGAAGAATAGTAATGATATTTCATTTATAATTTTTACCGATGAAAAAGGCAGCATTCTCTATTCAAGCAAAAAGTTTTCTAATCAGGACTCAATATATTCTGTTCCAAACGTACCTATTGTATCTATCAATGAAAATACAGAAAATGTTGTTGGCACAGTTCAAATAGGTCTCACAGGTTATACAAGAAATATTGTTGCCAAATCAACCAGAAACCTGATGATTATTATATTTACAATAGCGTGGTTTCTATCAATTGCAGCAGTTCTTATCAACACACTGCTAATTACAAGACAGATCAAACTTCTTTCAGAAGGAGTCCGAAGGATTTCTACAGGAGAATTTGGCTATAAATTAACGTCTAAAGATCTATGGGGTGAAATAAAACAGCTTTTTGAGTCCTTTAATGATATGTCAACAAGGCTCAGGCAATATGAAGAAAAGAACATAGACCAGCTAACATATGAAAAAAACAAGCTTGAAGCGGTACTTATGAGTATTGCAAACGGTGTAGTCGTCTGTGACAATTATGACAAAATTATTCTTGTTAATAATGCCGCTATAAAAATGCTTGGCTTTAATGCTAAAGAATTAATCAGCAGTAGAATCATGGATTACTGCGATTCAAACGGTGAACTCTGTTTTAAAAAAGAAATTGCAAAGTTTAAAGATACTCCGCTTGAAGATATTGATGCAAAACCACTTGATACACAAGTTAAAATTAACAGCAAAATTATACAAGCTGTAATTTCGCCAATATTTGCATTCCATCAGGAATATCTCGGCTATATTCTGGTTCTTCATGACATTACAAAAGAAGCCGAAATTGACCGTATGAAAAACAGCTTTATTTCTAACGTAAGCCATGAACTCAGAACTCCAGTTACAGTCCTGAGAAGTTATATTGATACTCTTTATAACTATGGACATGAATTTGACGAAAAGACAAAAGAAGAATTTATTGATGTCTTAAATAATGAATCTGACAGACTAAACAGACTCGTAAATGATATTCTTGATTTTTCAAGACTTGAATCACCAAATGTGGAGCTCGAAAAAATTTCTTCAGATATAGGGCCTATAATTGAATTGACAACAAAATCAATGAAAGTCCTCGCAGATGAGAGAAATATATCCTTTTCAATACTGATCGAACCCGATCTTCCAAAAATCGTGATCAATCCTGAAAGTATTGAAAGAGTGCTTAAAAATCTTTTATCAAATGCTATAAAATATTCGAATGACAACGGAAGAATTAAAATAAGGGCTGAAATTGACAGAACAGGTAATTACCTTCAGGTTATGGTTGAAGATAACGGTATCGGCATTTCAACAGAACATATTGATAAAATATTTGACAGATTCTACAGGATTGAGACCAAGACCCACACCATAAAAGGTACAGGACTTGGCTTGCATCTGGCAAAAATTACCGTAGAAAAACATCATGGCGGTCAAATTTTTGTAGAAAGCAACTTAAATGAAGGTAGTACTTTTGGATTTAAAATTCCTCTTAAATTTGATGATTCACTGATTGAAAAAATTTAACAAACCTGCACTATAAATATATTTTCAATTAAAACTTCAATTAAATTTCTAAGCTTTGCTTGGAGTTTTTAATCTGTCTTTAACCACTTTGGCAAGCCTTTTAATACCTTCATATATTTCTTCTTCAGACGGATATGAGAAATTCAATCTTAATGTATTAAGCCCTGAATTATCACAATGAAAAACAGACCCAATAACATAAGCAACCTTTTCATCAACAGCATTATAAAACATTTGATTTGCATCCATATACTCAGGCAGGCGTACCCATAAGAATAATCCCCCCTCAGGAGTTGTCCAGCTCACACCTTCCGGCATAAACTCATTTAAGGCTCTTAACATTACATCTTTTTTCTTTTTATATATGCCTATAATCTCTTTAACATGGCTGTCAAAATATCCACCTTTTAAAAATTCCGATGCAATAAGCTGATTTAATGGAGAAGTGCAAAGATCCAATGATTGCTTTAAAGTTGACATTTTCATAATTGCTTCTTCAGGTCCTATCATATAGCCCAATCTAAGTCCCGGTACAAATATTTTTGAAAAAGTAAACAGGGAAATAACGTTATCATAGTTACTAAGCTTATATAACATATCACAATGATCACCTTCAAATCGAACCTGTCGATAAGGAGAATCTTCAATAATAGGCAAATCATAATGCTTTGAAATTTCTATCAGCTTATGTCTTCTTTCTACACTCATAGTTACTCCGGTAGGATTTTGAAAATCGGGTACCAGATATACGAACTTGCAGGTAGCATTTTGTCTTTTGAGAAGATCGAGTTTAGCAGCAAAATCATCTATAAGCACTCCGTCATCATCTGATTTTACGCCTATAATATCTGCTCCATAAGACTGAAAAACTTGTAAAGCACCTAAATATGAAGGTAATTCAACTAAAATAGGATCACTTACATTTATAAAAGCTTTTCCTATAAGGTCTAAACCCTGCTGAGAAGCACTGGTGACCAGAATATTTTCCGGCTTAAGATTAATGCCTTCACTTTTACTTATAAATTTTACTAATTCCTGCTTGAATTCAAGAACACCCTCTGTTGCACCATATTGTAAAGCCACTTTACTTTTATTCTGTAAAATATTAGCAATAATATCATTTATAATTTCTATTGGAAAAACATTCGGATCAGGCAAACCTCCGGCAAATGAGATTATATCAGGCTGACTGGTGAGTTTTAACAATTCTCTGATTGCTGATGATTTTGTTCTATCTATAAATGACGAATAATTCTTTATCATAATAATTCCTCCGACCAACTGTTTCAGATATAAAAGCTGTTTAACTCTATGAATATATCATACTCTTTTTTAAGTTCCAATATTTTATTGATTTTTCGTATAGTTAAGAAAACTGTGGTGCTACAACAGGAGCTGATAACAGCAGAATCTAACTGCTTCAAAGCTTTAATCTCTAACATTAGTTTGATGATGACTATCACCTAAAACCTAAAATAGTTTATAATAAGTAAGAAAGCAGTTTCTTACGGGTAAAACTTATGAAGAAAAAGATTTGTATTTATTGTTCTTCAAGTGACGAAGTAGATTTGGTATATTTTCAGGCGGCAAAAGAACTCGCAGCATTGGTAGCTGCCGAAAATCATACTCTTGTTTACGGAGGCGCAAGCGTTGGCTTGATGGGAGAAATAGCAAAAACAGCACATTCTTTTGGAGGGAAGGTTGTTGGAGTTATTCCTAAAGGTATAAAAAATATGGGCGTTGCTTATGAAGCGGCTGATGAATTTATAGTCACAAAAGATCTGAGAGAACGCAAATCTATTATGGAAACATTTTCAGATGCATTTATTGCCCTTCCGGGAGGATTTGGAACTCTTGAGGAAATGCTTGAGATGATTACTCTGAAACAACTTAATTTTCATAATAAACCGCTTGTATTTCTGAATATAAATGATTTTTACAAGCCACTTTTTGATCTGTTTGAACATGTTTATAATAGCCGTTTTGCAAATTCGAAATGCAGAAATTTATACTATATAGCTTCTGATCCCAAAAGTGCAATAAAGTACATAGAAGACTATATACCCGAAGAAATTTCTCAAAAAGTGTTTAAATTCTAAAAATTTTATTTCCCTGCTTTTTTAAGTATATAGGAAGTCCAATGCAATGCAAGAGCTGGTATTAACATAAAATAAATAAGTGCGATCCTGACAAATATAAAATAATACCCAATCATTACCGCCACATCTTTAGCTTCAATTTTATAATATGTTTTCATCATTCCGATTAAAAAATCAGGATTAAATAAATAAAAGAGAAACGAAAAAATAGTACAAACAAATCCTATCAAAAAACACTTGTAGAAAATATTTCTTACAAGAATTACATTATCAAGCATATGCACTCTCCTTTATGAAACTAATCTGATAAATATTAAAACAAAATACAGTATTTTTAAATTGCTAAAAATGCTTATTTACGGAATCATTCAGTAGTATAACAATCAATATAAACATTTTATTTAAACTGTTTGCACCTGACGCTTTCTGCGACGCATTAGATCGACAAAAGCTTCAAGTCTTGTTACATAACCTGCTCTACCTGTTTGTTCATCAAGTACAAGAGCAAGAACTGGAATTGAACCGTCTTTTCTCATTAAAGGAAATATATTCTGTGACATAATTTCCGGCATGCATGTAAACGGACTAATATGAATTATGCCGTCAACACCTGTTTTGGTTGCGTAAGCTACATCACCAACTGATTCCAAAGCGTCACCGCCAATATCTCTTAAAAGATAGGGTTTTGCAAATTTGTAGGATCTTTCAGCATGAGTTTCTTCTTTTCTGAACATTTTCGGAATTATGGCAGTTTTTACCCATCCGCCAAGAGTCATACTTCTTCTTGTCTGAACTCCCAGTCTGCCCAGTTCTCTTTCAAGATTTTGATTGGAAAATGCATCAAGAACCATAAAGATTTCACCTGTCAGGTCTACATGCAGAACATCTTTAGCAGGATCTATCGGAGTTTTTTTAATTTCCTCAATAGCTGCTATCTTTGCTTCATTTAATTTTTTTTTAGTTTGGGCTTCAAAAACCCATTCAATACCTTTTTTATAAGCTTTTTCAGCTTGCCCGGTTTCAAACTCTCTTGCTCTATAGTAAGAAAGAGTAGTATCAAGCTTATCAAGAACAAAAACTTTATTAACCGCAACATTAATAGCATTTATGAGTGATATAACATTTCTATTACCCGTGACCTTGATAAGACAATTATACATTTCCATAAATTTGCCTTTATAAAGGTCTATATCCATAAATTTAGCTTTATAACCAAGATCTTCCAAAGCATTTTTAATACTTTTGCTGTATTCACCAAGTCTACAAATGCCGGGACTGCTTACCATTATGACCATTTCAGCTCCTGCTTCAATTGCTTCAATATAATTTCCAAGCACTAGCTTATAAGGCAGGCAAATTGCTTCCGGACTGTGTTTTGTTCCTATAGAAAGTGTTTTTTTACTTGTATATGGTGGAATTATGACTTCTCCGCCTAATGATTTAATCAAAGAAGCCCAGATAATATAAACTGTTCCCATATGAGGAAATGCGACTTTAATTTTCCTGTCCTCCATCTCTTGCAATTCTAGGTTATTTAAATTACATATCAGAGTTGAAAGAATGTCTACTAAAAAGATTTTATAATTTGAAAATCTTTTCAAAAGTTAATTTTTAATCTCAGTTTATATTCTTGAAAATAATAACAAGAGGTTATAACCTTTTGTTATAAAGACTTTATAAACATTAAATTAAATGATTTACTAGCGTGGACAAGGTTTTGGCATCATATAATGTGGTTTTTATCTTTTATATTTTTCAAATTTCATCATTTTCTTTTGATGCAGTTCAATAAATTTTTGTTGCTGTTCAGGAGTTAAAATGCATTTTGCTTTAAACATGCCGTTTATAAAAATTTCTTCCAGTTGATACTTTGTATCAGTTATTTCTTTTGCTTTGCAGAGAGCCTGTTCCTTAGTGGCCTGAGATGAAAATATATATTGCATCAGCGCTTGTTTCTTTTCCCACATACATTTTCTGACAGGTTCTGCCTGAATTCTAGATTCCTGCATAATGGCATCAAGTTTTTGTTTTTGATCAGCAGTAACTCCAAGTTCTTTCAGCATAGATTCGTAGTGTTGTTTCATCATTTCAGTGCCCGGTTTGCATTGTTTAGGATATTGTCCTTCAACTGCCCAAGATGGAAACGAGAATAAAGTTAAAATTAATGCTGTGATAAAAGTTATTTTTTTCCATTGAATATCCATAATATTGACCTCCGGTTTTAATTAACAATCAATATGACTGTTGGGTATTAAATCATTCATGTAATTTGATTTCATACCCCATTAGTGCGTAATTTTATTAAAATTATTTAGCAGGTTGTTCATTTAATACTTTAATAACTTCATCAGTAAGATTTTCACCGCCCAAAATAACGCTTTCTTTGGTAAGTACTGTTGATATCTGTTTTTGAGCTGCGACACATTTAACTGCATTAAAAATATTTGTCTGAATTTCTTGTAATTTTCGGGATTGTGCTGCATTAATTGCAGTTACCTTTTGTTTTAAGTCAGTATTATATTTAGCTTCAAGTTTTTTCTTTTCAGTCTTTGTTTTTGCAGCATTTACAGATTTTTTGGCATTTTCAATAAATTTTTGAATTTCGGCTTCCTTAATTTTTATATCAGCTCTTGCGCTTTGTGATTTAGAGTAATCCTGCAAAATTTTATTAATATCAACAACGCCTAATTGATCTGCAAGAGCACTGGCATTAAAATTAAATAAACTGATCATTACAGTAAGAATAACAAATATTGAGGTTTTGAATTTCATTTAATTAACTCCTTTTTTAATAATCTAAATATCAATGGTATTTTTCGGCTGTTTTTTTGTCAAGGTTAAGAATCCTAAATCTATCGAGTATTTGTTTTTACTTTGAGACCGCTACATAACTATAATTTTTGTTAAAAAGTTAAAATTTGCGATCGACCCTTGTAAAAGCGAAAACCGAGTAGAGCAAGCGAAGCGGGAGCGTTAAAAGTGAAACGATGAGTTTTACTTTTAAAAACTCATTCAGGGCTTTGCCCGGTCGTAGCGGCTGTAGGCTGGATATAAAAAAACAATATTTTGGTAGTTATGCATCAGTATTACTTTATAAATATTTTTAATTATAAAAGGAAAAGACTCCGGTATGGAGTCTTTTATGTTGTGAGTTATTGTTTATTTTATTTAGCTGCTCGTACAGCACTTTCATATTCAAGAGTTTTTGTTTTAGCATTGCAAACTTCATCGGGCCCCCAATATTGAATTGGACCGGGGGTTTCAAAATCAGTTCCATCTTTCCAGTCATCTCTTTCAGCTTTAAATTTCTTAAATGGAGCCCCTTCAAGATCAACAAGCGCTTTCTTGATAACAGGCTTATCTGCTCCATTTCTTCTTTCAACGTTCATCATTCCGGTAAGTGGCATACCACCTACATTCCATTTTTCCGCAGGTTTATCAAGATTTTTAATTGTTGACATATAACCTGTTAAACCATTATTAATTAAAGCAACAGCGTTGTAGCCAAGTGCATAGCAGTAATTGGCATCAAAATTTGAGGGAGCAGCACATCTTCCTTCATAACCGAAGAAGTGTGATTTAGGGGAGAATTTAACTTTTTTCCATTCAGGGTTATTTTTATTAAATTCATTCTTTTTATCAATATATTCGCTGACTTTATCCATTAATAATCTTTCAGTATCAATTCCTGATACTTCGACATTACCATGACTATCCAGTTTTAAAAGTTGAGGCTTAATTGCATCAGGAAGTGATTTGTATAAATTGCCATTTTTAGAAGTTAAATGTTCTTCCATGTATTGAACTTTCTGTTTAGTAGTATAAGTTGAATACATTTCTTCCTTATCTTTATCATTTTTAATTTTGCCTAAAATTTCACTGATATTCCCAAATAATTTTTTTGTTTCAGGAGTAAACAACAACAAACCTTCAGGAATTAGAATAACACCAAAATCCTCGTCTTTATTGGAATTATCAATAACAACATTTCCAATATCTTCAATTACATCATTAAAAGATTTCTTTTCTTTTGCAATTTCTTCAGAAATTAATGCCATATTTGGTTTGGATTGAAGAGCACATTCAAGAGTTATATGTGAAGCGTCTCTTCCCATAAGTTTTACAAAGTGCCAATATTTTTTTGAAGAAAGTTTATCTGCCTGAAGATTTCCGATTAATTCTGAATATACTTTTGTAGCTGTATCAAATCCAAATGAAGTTTCTATCATTTCATTTTTAAGATCGCCGTCAATTGTCTTAGGTACTCCAATTACCTGAATATCTGAACCTTTTTGCTTAAAATATTCAGCAATAACAGCAGCATTTGTATTAGAATCATCTCCGCCTACTACGACCAATGCTTTAATATTATTTTTTTTACAATTTTCAAGAGTTTTTTCAAGATGTTCTTCTTTTTCAATCTTGTCTCTGCCGGATCCAATCATATTAAATCCACCGGTATTCATAAGGTTTTTAATTTTACTTTGCGGAAGATCCCTTTGTTTGTTAGTTATAATCCCTTTGGGACCATTAAAAAATCCAATTAATTTACTTTCAGGATTAATTTCCTTAAGTCCATAAAAGATGCCTGCAACTACATTATGTCCGCCAGGAGCTTGTCCGCCTGATAAAATTACGCCAATATTTCCGTCAATGCCTTTTTTATTAATATTTTCACCTGTTAAAGTAGGTTTGAAGCTGACTATAGGTTGTCCATAGGTGTTTGGGAATAAAGCCTCTATTTCTTTTGCATTACCAACAGCTTTAGTAGGTTTACCTATTTCAACAGAAACGCTGTTTATTCCATTTGAATATACTTCAGGAAGAGTAGGAGTATAATTTTTTCTTGCCTCAGTTAGAGCGGAACCGAACATAACATGTGAACTATTTAATCCTTTAAATGCAATTAAAGGGAGATAAAATCTGCTGTCAGGAAGTTTTACATCAAGATTTGTTGAAAATGTTTGAATGGTACTGTTTTGAGTTTTTTCTGTATTTTTATAAGCTTGTTTTTGTTGAATGTACGATTGACTTAAGATCGAGTTAATATTGTTCATGCTTAAGAACCTCTTTCTGTAATATGTTTATAAAATAGATTTTGTCTGTAATGGTATAAAATATCCTGAAAAATTTTTTTGCCATGAAATATTAATTTTTTTTAAAAAATGCATATAAAAGCTTTGCCAGATAAGACTTTTATAATTCTTAATATTTTGTAAAAATTGTTTTATTAACGGATAATGGTTAGAAGTAGTCTTAAAAGTCCAATTTTTTTAAATTTGAGACTTTTGAGACTACGACCTTACAAAGGTGAGAAACGGCGGAAACGATGAATTTTCACCGTTTTGACACTAACCAACGGTTTCTAGAAAGATTCAATAATTAAAAAATATTTAATTCCTGAATAAATAAAGTTGATATATATTAAAATAATGATTGAATACTTGAAACATAATTGAAAGATAATAATGCAATATGAAATATAAAGATTATTACGAAATACTGGGAGTCTCCAGAAATGCTACCGAACAGGAGATCAAGTCGGCTTTCAGAAAGCTGGCAAGAAAATTACATCCTGACGTAAATAAATCTCCTGATGCGGTGAAGAAATTTAAAGATATAAATGAGGCTAACGAAGTTCTTTCTGATCCTCAAAAAAGACAGAGGTATGACAGTCTTGGTTCAAGCTGGAATCAAGGATCAGAGTTTACACCTCCTCCCGGATATGAAAACATTAATTTTGGAGGATTTCAGGGCTTTGGAGATATGGGTGGCGGTTTCAGTGACTTTTTCTCATCTATTTTTGGTGATGTTGCAGGTCAGGGGCAGCAGTTTTCGCAAAGGCCGAGAAGTCATGCATCTTCAAGAGGGCATGCTGAAAATCTGGATATAACTCAGGAAATGTTTCTTGAGCCGGAAGACCTGATGGGAGATACTTCTAAATCAGTTAAAATTAGCTATATGGATAAATGCCCAAATTGTTCAGGTAGAGGAAGCCGTTGTTATCAATGCGGCGGCAGCGGAGTTAAATCAGTATCCAAAACATTAAATGTTAAAATTCCAAAAGGCGTTAAAGAAGGTGCTAAAATACGTCTTTCAGGAGAAGGAAAGGCTGATGCATACGATAATAAAGGCAATCTTTATCTTATAGTCAGGTTTAAAAGTAATTCATATTATCAAATCGAAGGATCAGATATAAGTTCTGAACTGGAAGTCTCTGCTCCTGAAGCGGTATTGGGCACTATAGCAAGTGTTAATACTTTGCATGGAGTAGTAAAAGTCACTATACCTCCTGGAACTCAGGCCGGAAAGTCTTTAAGGCTTAAAAAACTCGGACTTCCAAAAAAAGAAGGCGGATTTGGCGATCATAACGTTAAAATCAAGATTGTTATTCCTGATAGCCCTACAGATAAAGAAAAAGAACTCTACAAAAAACTTCTGGAAATATCAAGAAATGACAAACGAAATTGATATAAATAGAATTTATGAAAGAAATGAGCTTATATGGGGCAGAGAGGCTCAAAAAAAGCTCTTTGAAAAACATGTAATTATTGCGGGTCTTGGCGGAGTCGGTTCTTATACTGCGGAAGCTCTTGCAAGATGCGGAATTGGAAAGTTAACTCTGATTGATTTTGATACTGTTTCAGAGACTAATATAAACAGACAGCTTCTTGCTTTGATTTCTGATATCGGAAAATTCAAGACAGAACTGATGAAAAAGCGTATAGAAAACATAAATCCTCATATTCAGGTTGTTACAATAAATGAATTTTATTCTTTAAGTCTTAATAGTCAAATATTTTCAGAAAAAGTTGATTTTGTAGCGGATGCCATAGATACTTTAAAATCGAAAATTGATCTTATAGAAACCTGCCGTAACCTTGACGTTTCAATTATCAGTTCGATGGGAGCAGGAAACAGGCTTGATCCCGCCCAACTTTATGTAGCTGATATTTCAGAAGTAAAAGTCAGAAAATGTGCTTTTGTTAAAAATGTTAAACACAAGCTAAAAATCAGAGGTATAACTGAAGGACTGACAGTTATTTCCAGTACGGAAAAACCTTTTATAACAGAGAAAAAAGAAGAATTTATTGAAATTAAGACGGCTGCAGGAGAAGATATACAACTGAGGAAATTTACACCCGGAAGCTCTCCTTTCGTACCCCCAGCCGCCGGCTATATGATGGCAAGTCACATTGCAAGGGAATTGATTAAGTAATCAATAGTGTTATAGTTCAGAGCAATAAGTTTTTGTGTGACCCTGAACTTGTTTCAGGGTCTATTAGATGCAGAACCAAGTGAGATAGCCCCCATTAAATAACAAACTCTCGAATGTCATACTGAAGAGAGAAGCAACGTGAAGATCTTGCCAACGTGACAATTGTACTTATTATTTATAAAAGGGTTTACCACCCTTTACCCGTGCTACTTTTCTTTGTCACTCAAAGAAAAGTAGCCAAAAGAAACGTGCCCCGAAAATAATTTCTATTTTTCTAAGTTCACTAAACTGAGATAAAAGACAAAATGTGTCGGCTGCGGAATCTCACCTGCTTTAGCAGGTTCGGTCAGTCCTCGCCCTCCTAAAGACACGTTCACTAAGAAAAATCACGAAATTATTTTAAGGGGAGATTTGTTTGAATATAAAACTGTTGGGTCAATTTTGACCCAACCTACTTGCTTGCTAAAACTACTTTTTATTTAAATCTTACATAAATACCATTTAAGGTTATAAAAAACTAATAAAATAAGTCATCAATTACTTTTATTTTTAGATTTTTATCTTTTAATATTTTATTTACCAGATTTGCTAAATATTTAAACTCAAGTACACTTAGAACAATAATTTCGGGATCAAGTAATTCAAGATCAGCACTTGAATAAATAGTATAATTACCAATTTTTTGACCCTTTTTATCTTTATTTCCATCTATAAATCCGAGTACATTTAATTTTGAAAAATCATAAGCATCTAAGATTATTTTAGCAAGATCTCCTGCTCCCCAGAAACATATTTTTTTACCTTGATTATCTTTAATAAACTTTTCTATTTTCTCTTTTGGTTTATAAACACGAACATTAATCATTTCTTGCTTCTTGTCATTACGAAGTTCATATAACTTACTTTTGAAAAATTCATAAGGATTTTCTATATCATTAATATTGCCATAATTTTTATTTTTTATTAGTGTAGTACCATCCGAATCAATTCTCAGAACTATAGAATCTGGGCATTCAGCTTCTGATCCTGAATGAGCAGGAAATGGTGGCGGCCCAAATCCAAATCTATATTGCAATTTGGATAGATTTTCGATTAAACTATCCCATTCTAATCTTGATATAACGGAATTCTTTGCCCATTCTTCATCTATATATGAATATGTGTCATAGACTGGGGTTCTAAATTCATGCTCATAGGCTAAATACCTTGAATGACAAATATGTGCCACAGTTAATAATTCACCTATATTTTGCTTAAATACCATTGTTATAAATTTAATTTTTGGAGCATTTGGATATTTCTTAAAAGTAGACACCATAGTTTCCAAATTTGATATGAAATTATCAAATTTAGCTCCTTTTCTTAAAGATTCATAAGTAACAGGATTTAATGAATCAAGAGAAATATTTATATAATTTATATTAGATTCAGCTAAAGCTTTGAAAGTTTCCTCTGGTTGCTTCAATGATAAATTAGTAGTTAAAAAACATTTATTTTTTCCTTCTTCAGGAATCATTTTTAACAATTGAACGTAATTTGGATTTATAGATGGTTCAAACGCACAGGAAAACATAAATCTATCATCTTTTGCTAATGATAAAAGTTTTATCGCTTTTTCAAAAGTTTTTTTTGTCATATTGATATTATCAGGAATATATCTAAAATCATTAGAACAAAAAGGGCATCTTAAATTACAATTACTTGTAATATCTAATGAAATAAAATCGTAATATTCTCTTAAAATAACATCATTCATAAGATAATCCTTTATATCAAAAAAAATATATTTCCCAGCTAAAAGGTAAGTAATTTAAATCAATCTAATAAGTATGTATTTTACTTAATTTTTCGAATAATGCAAGCTGTTTTGGTAGGAGTTTATTCAAATCGTAATTATCCAGCAAGTAGGTTGGGTCAACTTTGACCCAACAGTTTCATATTTCAAACAAATCCCCCATAAAAGAATTTCGTGGTTTTTCTTAGTGAACGTGTCTTTAGGAGGGCGAGGACTGACCGAACCTGCTAAAGCAGGTGAGATTCCGCAGCCAACACATTTTGTCTTTCATCTCAATTTAGTGAACTTAGAAAAATAGAAATTATTTTCGGGACACGTTTCTTTTTGTCTATTTTCTTTTGGCGGCAAAAGAAAATAGACACGGGGTTTGGGTGGTAAGCCCATTATAAATAATAAGTACAATTGCCACGTTGACAAGATCCTCACGTCGTTACACTCCTCAGGATGACAGCACTTGTAATCACTTAGAATACACGGTGCACCGTTACCCCCCCCTTAAAAGAATTTCGTAATTTTTCTTGGTGAACGTGTCTTTAGGAGGGCGAGGACTGACCGAACCTGCTAAAGCAGGTGAGATTCCGCAGCCGACACATTTTGTCTTTTACTGCAATTTAGTGAACTTAGAAAAATAGAAATTATTTTCTGGGGCACTTTTCTTTTGTTTCGTTTTCTTTGTGTGGACAAAGAAAATGAAGACAGGGTTTGGGTGGTAAGCCCATTATAAATAACAAGTACAATATGTAGAGATGCTGAAACAAGTTCAGCATGACACTATTAATTGTATTATAATGCAAGTAGATTCTTCGGGCTAAAGCCCTCAGAATGACAGAGCATGTATGATGAGTTTACTCAAGCTCTCCGATTACTTCCTGAACTCTATCAAGAATCTCGTTGGAATTTATCATCTCTGCTATCTTATAAATATCATCAGAAAAAACTCTGTCCTGCGATATTTCAGGAATTGTCCTGCCGATTGTTTCATGTGCAATTTTTACACCAATTCCGGGCGAAAGCGTTTTCAGGAAGTTTATACCCTGATATGCTGTTAATAGTTCGATAGCAAGAACGTTTCTGGTATTTTTAATAATGTTTTCAGCTTTTAAAGCAGCCGTAGCTCCCATGCTGACATGATCTTCCTTGTCGAGTGAAGTTGGAATGGAATCAACACTTGCAGGATGAGCAAGAATTTTATTTTCGCTAACTAGCGATGCAGCTGTGTATTGAACTATCATAAGACCTGAATTTATACCGCTGTCATTCGTCAAGAATGGTGGAAGATCGCTGAATGCAGGTGCAATGAGTTTATCTATACGTCTTTCTGAAATACTAGCAAGTTCTGCTACAGCTATTCCAAGAAAGTCCATTGCAAAAGCGAGCGGCTGACCATGAAAATTCCCGCCTGAAATCGTTTCTCTTTCTTCTGCAAAGATCAGAGGATTATCGGTAGCTGAATTGACTTCAATTTCAAGAACTTTTCTCACATAGTTTAATGCATCCCTTGTAGCTCCATGAACCTGCGGCATGCATCTTACAGAATACGGATCCTGAATTTTACCGCAGTCATTGTGAGATAACATAATTTCACTGTCAGCAAGCAGTTTTAACAAATTTTTTGCGGTAGCAATCTGTCCGGGATGTCTTCTCAAATTTTGAATTTTAGGATCAAATGCCTTAGAAGTTCCTCTTATTGCCTCGAGTGTCATTGCTCCAGCGATATCAGAAATCTTAACAAGCCTTTCTGCTTCAAGCAATCTTAATGTTGCCATGCCACACATGGATTGAGTGCCATTAGTAAGAGCAAGACCTTCTTTTGCACCTAAAACAATCGGCTTAATTCCTGCTTTATTAAGGGCTTCAAGCCCTGACATTGTCTGGCCTTTATAAATTGCCTTACCTTCTCCCACGAGTACAAGTGCTAGATGAGCTAATGGCACAAGATCACCGCTTGCCCCAACAGACCCCTGACTTGGTATTACAGGATGCACCTGTTTATTGAGAAGCTCAAGCATGGTATTTACAGTTTCCAGCCTGATCCCAGAAAAGCCTTTTGCCAGAGTATTTGCTCTTAACAGAATAATTGCCCTCGTTACCTCTTCGGAATGAGGAACTCCAACACCGCAGGCATGGCTTCTTATTAAATTCAGCTGAAGATTTTCAATCTGGTTATCAGGAATAATTACGTTACTTAATGCCCCAAAACCTGTATTTATACCGTATACATGGGTTCCTTCATTTATTACTTCTTCAACAAATTTTCTGGCGGCATTTATTTTGCCAAAAGCATCCTTGCTTAATTCTACTTTTACTCTGTCCCTTGCAACAAGTTCAACATCTTCTAAAGTAAGGTTTTCACCATCTATATATACTGTTTTTAATATATCTGTTTTCAATTTAACCGCCTCCAAAAAAACCGACTATCTCAACAGCGTCGCCATCTTGAATAATACAGCTTTCATAATCTTCTTTTGCCACTATTTTAAGATTTTTTTCAACAACAAACATCTTACTCTTGAGCTCAATTGTTTCAACAAGATCTTTCACTGAAGAGTTCGGCGTAATTTCCTTTTCTTCACCGTTCAGAGTTATTTTTATCATATTTTATTCCTGTGATTAGTAGGATGGGCAAGTATGCCCATCAATAACAAGTTCTGCTGTAATATTACTGTAAATCCAAATATTTGTGAACCTGCGGAATTATTCTTACATCGTTGAGCTTTTTAAGCAGGGTTTCCTGAGTGCTTAATAATTTTGATGCATTTGGAACTATATCTTTATTCTCAGACGTAACAGGCTGAAGTATAACCGACACTTCCCTGTTCTTTAAAAATTCCGCTATATCATCGATTTCATTCGAGGTTATTTTATCAGTTACAACAACTTTTGCAAACAATTCCTTATTATGATTAAGAGCAGTATTAATAAACTGACCATGCTCCCTCCATGGAGTCGGTTTTCTACAGGAAGACTCAATTTTTATATCCATCGAAATAATATCGAGATACCTGATAATTTTCTTCAATTCATCGGGCAGCGTTCCGTTTGTCTCAAGATAAATCTTCAAACTCTTATTTTTCTTCTTCTTTTGAAACTCAGACAAAAAATAATCAAGAAAATCACAATAAAGCAACGGTTCTCCACCTGTAAGACTTAGACTATGATGGTTAAAATAAGAAAATTCATTTATTTTATATATAAGCTGATCACTCGTAATAGGATTTTCTTGCTCAACAAAATTGCCTGATCCCGGACATTCTTCGATTTTACAGAATTTTTGGGGTTCAAATTTTGTATCGCAATAAAAACAGTTTAAATTACATAAAGCGAACCTTACAAAAAGCTGTCTGTATCCGATATAAGGACCTTCTCCCTGTATAGAAGAAAATATTTCTATTATATTTGCATCATGACTATGTAAATTAGAAAAATCGTGATTATTTATCGTATTCATAAACAATATTTTCTCTCGGATTAAATTTTCTTATCCTTGCAAGTTCCTGATAAAGCTGTTTTTCTTTTTCAGACAAATTGTCAGGAATTCCTATCATGATTGTAACAAGCTGATCCCCTCTTTTGCCTGATTGCGAATCTGCAATTCCTTCGCCCGCTAATCTAAATTTCTGACCAGACTGGGTTTCAGAAGGTATTCTCATGTTAACATGCCCGTCAATAGTCGGCACATCAATTTCTGCGCCAAGCGCAGCTTCACTGGGAGTAACAGGTATTTCACATAACACATTCAGGTTCTCAAAAGTAAACATAGAATGTTTCTGAATATGTATTAAAAGATAGAGATCACCGTTCTGACCGCCATTTTGCCCTTTATTTCCCTCATAAGGAATTCTGATCTTAGACCCTTCTTTGACATTTGTAGGGATTTTGACGTTAATTTTCTTATGATTAGTTACTTCTCCCTTGCCGTTACAGATAATACAAGTAGATCCATTGGTAAGTTTTGTACCTTTACATTGTCCGCAAGGATCAGTATGAAGTATATTAACTTTTCTTGTGGTACCGTTATGAGCTTCAGCAATTGAAATACTTATATCTGCCATAATATCATCGCCGCGTTTTTTAGATGCGCCGGTTTGTTTTGGTTTGGGCTGACTTGAAGGAGGTTCTGTAAAGTTATTTTTATTAAATACATTGTCTAAAAATTCATTAAAAACATCATTGAATGATTTATCATGCTGAGGTTCTTTATTAGGTTTAGAAGTCTTTTCAGTAGTTGACTTTTCTTCACTTTTTTCGGTATAAGCATCGCTTGCTCGTTTTTTAGTCTGTTGGCTGGCATTTTCTTCATTTTTTACTTGATTATAACCTTTTAACAGATCATACTGTTTTCGCTTTTTTTCATCACTTAAAACAAAATAAGCCTCGCCTATTTCCTTAAATTTTTCTTCAGATAGCTTATTACCCTTGTTTACGTCAGGGTGATATTTTCTGGCAAGAGCCCTGTATGCAACTTTTACTTCCTTTTGAGCAGCAGAAGGTTTGATTCCAAGTATCTGATAGTATTCTTTATTCTTAAAACTCTGCACTCTCGCCTCCGCAGTTTATTCTTTGATAAATGCAAAAACCCTACTAAAAGCCATACATATTGTAAGCTTTTCGGAGATTTTATCCAATAGTTCGAATATATGAAGTTTATAAAATATCATAAGACTTATGCATAACTATCAAAATATCGTTTTTTTATATCCAGCCTACAGCCGCTACGACCGGGCAAAGCCCTGAATGAGTTTTTAAAAGTAAAACTCATCGTTTCACTTTTAACGCTCCCGCTTCGCTTGCTCTACTCGGCTTTCGCTTTTACAAGGATCGACCGCAAATTTTAACTTTTTAACACAAATTATAGTTATGCAGCGGTCTCATCTTTATATTTTTAAGATTTAATAATAACCTGTATAATTTTTTTATAATACAATTAGGTTAACCATACTTTTTATTAATTCAGGAGTGATTCATGAGTAAAAAGACAGTAATTGGACTACTTGGACTGGGGACAGTTGGGAGCGGTACACTAAAGGTTCTAAATAAATTTGATAATATTATTATTAAGAATATCGCAGTCAGAGATACCAATAAAAAAAGAAATATAGAAGGACTGGACAACAACATCTTAACAACAGATGCAGAAATGCTTGTTAATGACCCCGATATAGATATCATTGTAGAAGTTATGGGCGGATTACACCCCGCATTTGAATTAATTAAAAAAGCTCTTCAAAACGGAAAACACATTGTTACTGCAAATAAAGACTTAATTGCAAAGCATGGAGAAGATTTATTCAGTCTTGCCAAAGAAAATAATGTAGTGATTATGTATGAAGCCGCAGTTGCAGGCGGTATACCGATATTAATGCCATTAAGACAGTCACTTTCAGGAAATTCCATTACAAAAATAGCCGGCATTATGAATGGTACAACAAATTATATCCTGACCAAAATGGAATCAGAAGGCAGTGAATTTAATGCAGTTTTAAAAGAAGCTCAGGAACTTGGATATGCAGAATCTGATCCAAGCGGAGACGTTCAGGGACACGATGCTGCCAACAAAATCTCTATACTCGCTTCTCTTGCATTTAATAAAAAAGTGGACGTAGACAAAATTTACAGAGAAGGCATAGACTATATCAGCCCGATAGATATTTCATATGCGTCTGAATTTGGCTATAACATAAAATTAATAGCTCTTGCACAGGAAACAAAAGATAAAGCTCTGGATATCAGGGTTCATCCGATGCTTATTTCCAAAAAACATCCGCTTGCTCATATAAACGATGTAATGAACGCTATAGTAGTTGAAGGTGATGCAGTTGGACAGGTAATGTTCTCAGGTCCAGGTGCAGGTGAAATGCCTACAGCAAGCTCGGTTACGGGAGATGTTCTTTCTATTGCAAGTGAACTTGGAATTAACGAATACCCATTACCGATGATGCGAAACAATCACAGTACAAATGCAGTTCAGCTTAAAATTGACGACTCAAGGAGCAGATATTACATCAGGGTAAATACGGACAACCTTCCGGGGGTAATCGGCGATCTTGGATTAACCTGCGGGAGAAAAGGAATAAATCTTTGTAGTATAATACAAAAGGGGCTTCTGCCTGACGGTACAGCAAGAATAGTTCTATTAACTGCACTGGCATATGAAAAAGACATTCAGGAAGCTCTGAAAGAAATGTACCAGAAACGCACAATGAAAAGAGTTGAAAACGTCATAAGAGTTATGGATTAAGCAGAATATAAGAAGGTTAGAAAATGGATTCAAGATGCAGACCGTATAGAGGCTTAATTGAAAGATATTTCAATTATCTGCCTGTTTCAGATAAAACTCCGATAATAACAATAAATGAAGGCAATACGCCATTAATCAAAGCAGAAAATCTGGCAAAAAATATAGGCTTAAAAGCAAATATATTCCTTAAATTTGAAGGAGCGAACCCGACAGGAAGCTTCAAAGACAGGGGAATGACAATGGCTGTCTCAAAAGCAGTTGAAGAAGATAGCAGAGCAATAATTTGCGCAAGCACAGGAAATACAAGCGCATCAGCAGCAGCTTATGCAGCAAAAGCAGGAATAAAAGCTTTTGTACTGATTCCAGACGGATATATTGCATTGGGCAAACTGTCACAGGCAATGCTTTATGGTGCAGACGTAGTTGCAATTAAAGGCAATTTTGATGAAGCACTTGAACTGGTAAGGGAGATTGCGGCAAATTACCCTATTACACTTGTAAATTCAGTTAATCCATACAGAATAGAAGGCCAAAAAACAGCCGCTTTTGAAGTATGCGACGTTTTAGGCCAGGCACCCGATTATTTATGTATACCTGTCGGAAATGCAGGCAATATAACTGCTTATTGGAAAGGGTTTACAGAATTTTATAAAAAGAAAATCATTCCAAACGTACCAAAAATGTACGGCTTCCAGGCAGAAGGATCAGCTCCGATTGTAAAAGGAGAAAAAGTTTTAAAACCTGAAACTATTGCAACAGCAATAAGAATAGGTAATCCAGCCAGCTGGGATTTTGCGGTTAAAGCAAGAGACGAATCAGGCGGTATTATAGAGAGCGTTACTGATGAAGAAATAATAGAAGCATACAGACTTTTGGGAAGATGCGAAGGTGTATTCGCAGAACCGGGAAGTGCTGCATCAATTGCTGGCCTAATTAAATCCGCAAAAGCCGGTTTGTTTAAGGAAGGTTCTACAATAGTCTGCGTTCTCACGGGAAATGGACTAAAAGACCCTGATTCAGCAATAAAATATTCAAATTGTGAAATTAAAAAGACCTCATCTTCAATGAAAGAAATCGTAAAAGTCTTAAATATTTAATTAAACAGAGGGGGATATTAAATGTCAGAATATAAACACAGCTATATCTCAGAAATCGGGAAATATGAAAGTCAGGATGTATGCATAAAAGGCTGGCTTTACGGCAAAAGATCAAGCGGAAAACTGCATTTTCTTCAAGTAAGAGACGGCTCTGGAATCATTCAGGCTGTTGTGTTTAAAGGTGATGTAGATCCTGAAGTTTTTGAGAGAGCCGATAAAATATCGCAGGAAACATCCTTGATTGTTTATGGAACTGTAAAAGAAGACAAAAGATCACCTTTAGGCTTTGAGCTTGGTGTAAAAGACCTGAAAATTGTTTCTGAAAGTCATGAATATCCTATTACCCCGAAAGAACATGGCGTTGCATTCCTTATGGAAAACAGGCATCTCTGGCTAAGATCTCCAAGACAGCATGCCATTATTAAAATCCGGCATGAAATCATCAAAGCTGTAAGAGATTATTTTGATAATAATGATTTTATGCTTGTAGATGCACCTATTTTTACCCCGGCAGCCTGCGAAGGTACTACAAATCTGTTTGAAACAAAATATTTCGACGAAAAAGCATATTTAACCCAGAGCGGACAGCTTTATATGGAAGCAGCCGCAATGGCATTCGGCAAAGTATACTGCTTCGGCCCAACATTTAGAGCTGAAAAGTCAAAAACAAGAAGACATCTGACTGAATTCTGGATGGTAGAGCCTGAAGTGGCTTATATGGATCTTGATAGCGATATGAATCTTGCCGAAGACTTTGTTGAATATGTAGTTGGGCAGGTCGTTAAAAACAGAAGAGCCGAACGTGAACTTCTTGAAAGAGATATTTCCAAGCTGGAAAATATTAAAAAGCCATTCCCAAGAATCAGCTACGATGAAGCCATTGAAATTTTAAGGAAAAACGGCAAAGAAGTACCATGGGGTGAAGACTTTGGCGCAGATGAAGAAACAGTTATCTCTGAACAGTTTGACCGTCCTGTCTTTATTCACAGATATCCGACAGTATGCAAGGCTTTTTATATGAAGCAGGATCCTGAAAATACGAAACTTGCGCTTTGCGTTGATATGATTGCTCCTGAAGGTTATGGTGAAGTTATAGGCGGCGGCCAGCGTGAAGATAATCTCGATACTCTTTTAAATAAAATAAAAGAACATAATTTACCGGAAGAAGCTTTTGACTGGTATCTTGACCTAAGACGCTACGGCAGCGTACCGCATGCAGGATTCGGACTTGGCATTGAAAGAACCGTAAGCTGGGTTTGCGGCCTTCACCACGTCAGAGAAACAATTCCATTCCCAAGACTTATGGACAGAATTAAACCATAAATAAATATATAAAGGAGATAATTATGTCTGATTTATCCCAAAAAGCAACTGAATTATTTAATCAGGGTTATTCATGCTCAGAATCAATTGTCAGAGCTGCTCTTGAGTTGAATATTATTGATAATAAATCTGATATTGAAAATTTAACCAGAATTGCTTCGGCATTTTCAGGAGGAATGGGCGAAAGCGGATGTCTTTGCGGAGCAGTTGCAGGCGCTCAAATAGTTCTTGGATGTACATTTGGACGTAATAATACAGATACCCCCCCTAAATCAATTAAAGCTTTATCCGGTCAGTTTATCCAAAAATTCAAAGATAAAAAAAACGCAACCTGTTGCAGGGTTTTGACAAAAGGATTTGACTTTCATTCTTCAGAAAGACGTCATCATTGTTTATCTATTGTTTCAGATACTGCAGAAATTCTTGAAAATCATATTAAAGAAAATCTACCAGAAACAGTAAATATCTGTTAATTGTGAAATTACCAATTATGCACATCCTATGGCTTTTTAATCACTCTTAGTTTTGTAATTCTTAGCCCCTCAACACTGTCAACCGTAAAATTATATTTGTCTATATCAATAGAATCGTTAATCTGAGCGATTCTTCCTAGTTCTTTGAGTACAAGTCCGCCTATTGTCTCTATTTCTTCTTCCTTAACATCCAGATTAAAAAGCTCATTAACCTCATCAATTCTGAGCATTGCATTAATAAGAAATTCGTTATCAGAAATAACCTTAACATCAGCTTCTTCAACATCAAATTCATCCTGAACATCTCCGAATATTTCTTCCAGTACATCTTCAAGCGTTACAAGACCTGATGTACCGCCAAACTCATCTATTACTATAGCCATTTGATTACGATACCTTTTAAATTCAATTAACAGCTTATCAATTGTCAAAGTTTCGGGCACAATCATAACTTTTCTAATAATATCAGCGAGTATAAAGGCATCTTTAGTTTCGATAAACGGAATAACATCCTTTATATGCACAATTCCAATAATATGATCCTGATCATTTTCAAAAACCGGATATCTGGTAAACTGATGTTCCTGAACGAAAGCTATAAGATCTTCAAGAGAAATATCCACTGGAATACATAGCATATCAGGTCTCGGTATCATAATCTGCCTTGTAATTAAATCAGAAAATTTAAACACATTATGAAGCATTTCTCTTTCAGTTTCATTCAATATGCCTTCCTGATAACTTGCACTAACAAGCATATCCAGCTCTTCTATAGAATGCACAAGATGTATTCCCTTTGCGGGTTGTATTTTTAACAATCCAAGTATAACAGTCCCCAGTCCGTTCAAAAAAATTATAAACGGAGAAAATATTTTCAGGATAAACTTCATAGGCTTTGCAACTATCAAAGAAGAGTTTTCTGGATACTGAAGAGCTATAGATTTTGGTACCAGCTCTCCAAACTCAACATGCAATATTGTAATAAGAATAAACGCAATACCTGCAGCAATTGTATGAGTCGTAATCAACTGACCTGTTTCAGGCAAAAATTTAAATAAAGGATAAAACAAACTTGCAAGGGTTGATTCACCGACCCAACCAAGTCCAAGACTTGAAATAGTAACTCCCAGCTGAACTGCAGCAATAAATTTTGGAATATTTGTAAGTTCAGTTGAAACTAACTGAGCAGTTTCATTTCCTTCCTTCGATAGCTGTTGAATTCTTGTTTTTCTTACACTTACAAGAGCAAATTCAGACACAACAAAGAATGCATTGGCAAAAACCAGCAAGCCAATTACAAAAAGCCTTAATAATATGCTCGTCCAAAATTCAAACATCTGACAAAAGTAATAACCTTTTATATCAGTATTTCATTGTATACATTTTGTCAGAATACAGTAATCAGGCATCAAAACAAATAGCCGACTGGCTATTCAAGCAGATTTACAAAGATATATTAAAATTGGCTTAATTTGTTTTCTTTGGCTTAAAAGGGAATATTCCGCTTAATACAAGACCTGTCACCAAAAGCCATATCATTCCAATACCTACTATAATGCAATATATATCTTCGATTCCAAGAATTTCCATTGTATGAATTTCAATCATAAGTTTCGCAAGGGCTCTATTATCGAAAACTTCATCAAATATAATTGCAAGTACACCGGTAATTGCGGTTAAAAATAACGGTATAAACAGTATTATTCCGAATATTCTGTGATGTTTATAAAATAAAGCTTTCAATTTTTTCATGAATTCTACTGTTCCAATTTATCAATCGGAATGATAAAGCTGAATGTTGAACCCTGCTTAAGTTCACTTTCAACCCAGATTACACCGCCAAGTTCTTCCAGTATTTTTCTGGTTATGGCAAGACCAAGTCCTGTTCCGCCATATTTTTTAGATATTGTACGGTCTACCTGCCTGTATTCATCAAAAATTGTTTCAAGACCATCTTCAGGAATTCCTATTCCTGTATCAGTAACTGAAAACATGAGGAATGACTTATCTGTATATTCAGGATGAATTTTTAAATTATAACTACTTACAAGATCCTGATCAGGATGTATTACTTTTAGGTTAATAGATCCCATTTCAGTAAATTTTACAGCATTTGCAAGAACATTAATTAAAATCTGCCTGAGTAAATTCTCGTCTGAATGAATATTTTTTTTGACCAGATCAGTCAGATCAACAGTAAAATTAAGTTTCTTATCTTCCATAACGGGATTTAATGATTCAGTAACGGAATTAATTAACTGCGCGACATCAAATAATTTAATATTTACTTCCATTTTTCCGGCTTCTATTTTAGATAAATCCAGAATATTATTCAGAAAAGCCAGTAAGTTATTAGCATTTTTGCTTATTAATGAGACATATTTTTCCTGTTTTTCGGTTAGTTTACCGCCAAGCCCGTCCAAAAGAACTTGACCGAAACCAATTATAAAATGAATAGGAGATCTGAGCTCGTGAGATAGGCTTGCAATAAGGTTACTTTTGTTTTTACTGATAGTAAGAACCTTATCATATTCCAATAAAAGCTTTTCAATAATTTTTTGATTTCTGGTTACATCTCTGACTGCAATAATTACTTCTTCATTTTCATTAGCTTCTGAACAGCATATTTCAATAAAGATTTCCTTATCAGTTTTTGTTATGGCTGTTAGAATAGAGCTTTTTGCCGCAGTAAGATTCTGATGAATCTTTCCAATATCATCCGTAAAAATAATCCCGATGTTTTTACCGATAATATCTCTTTTTGAAAACCCAAAAATATTTTGTGCACGCTTATTCCAGAAAACAATATTTTTCTGGGAATTGATAATAATCACAGCATCAGGATAATTATCGTAAATATCGTGAACCTGAATCCCTTTAAAAAGCGTTTTAATATTCATATCAGCTCCGGTAAACTTTAAGCAGTTATTTTATAATATCATAAAATTCAGCTTATAGAAAGTTGTAAAATAAGCAATTTACTTAGATTTTTCAATCATTTCCACAGCTAAATCATAAATTTTACCTTTAGGGCAAGATGTTAAAAGCGAAAGAATCCTGCTAATTTCTTTTGTTGGATAACCTGCGGTTTTTAAAATTTTAATTTTTTCTATAATTAAACGCTCATCCATAGTCGTTTTTTCTTCGATACCCTCTATAATTGCAGTAATTTCTCCTTTAGGAGGCTTTGCCGTATAGTAATTAATCTGATTTTCGATTGTATCACGACGTATTTCTTCATAAATTTTCGTCAGTTCTCTTGTCACAACCAAATTAACATTGCCCAGAATTTCTTTCAATTCTTCAAGGGTCTTTACAAACCTTGTTGGAGCTTCAAAAAAAATAATGTTTACTTCTTTATACTTGCTTACCAGAGTTTCTTTTTCTTTCCTGGATCTTGGAAGAAAACCCACAAACGTAAAATAAGGGCTGTCAAGACCGCTTGCAGAAAACGCTGTCATAACAGCAGACGCACCCGGTAAAGGTTCAACCTTAATATTATTTTTATGTGCCTGCTTTACAAGCTCAAAACCCGGGTCACTTATAACCGGAGTACCTGCATCAGAAACAAGTGCAATGCTTTTACCTTCTAATAACAGATTTATTAAATATTCACTCTTTTGTTTTTCGCTAAATTTATGATAACTGGTTAGTTTGGTTGAAATATTATAATGATTTAAAAGCTTTTGAGTGACTCTGGTATCTTCACAGGCAATCAGGTCAACTTCTTTTAATACACGAAGCACCCGAAGAGTAATATCTTCGAGATTTCCAATAGGAGTAGGACAAATATACAAAATTCCTTTATTCATGATTATTATTTTAAAACAAAATATTTGGGAGTAGTCAAATTATGATTGATAAATTACGTGTCATACTAAACTTGTTTCAGCATCTATTAATTCAACTGTTTTAAGCATTTATAAACAAGCTTTAGTTTAGATTTCAGGCTTAAATTATTCTTCTTGCTCAAAGGTGAATAAAAGAACTTCCGGCAAGACCATATGCCGAGTTTTGAAGCTTTTATGCACACCAGAAACCAATGTTCTGCAACTACATAAGAAAAAGCAGATTCTGAATAATAAGATGTCTTTTTATTAATATCTTTGAGCTTAATCAACCAGTTTTCCGCTCTGTTAACAAATTCATTTGAAGGTTGAATTTTTCCAGTGCCGATCTGTTTATGAAGTTCAAGTTCTTCTTCTGTCGGTTTAACTCCAAGATCTTCAAGTTGACTTAACATAATCTTTCTTGAAGATGCTGATTGTGCTTCGAGATGATGCTGACTGACCTGCTCAGCATGCATCCTGTAGAGCAGGAGGACTTCCTGCATATTATATAATTTTAAATATTTTGAAGCTCTTACCCATAATTCATAATCTTCTGCATGTTTATATTCAGGATCAAAATATAACCCTTTAATTGCAGATTTTTTCATCATTACAGCAGGATGAGCTATTGAATTTTTAAATAACAGGGTTGATTTTATTGATTCATGATTTTCAGGATATCTGAATACAGAGGGATTTACATCTCCAAAAGTCTTTATCAATGAGCTGCAAATTACTGTATCAGAATTAGAATCGAGAAATTCAACCTGTTTTTCTAGTCTTGTAGGCAGACTAATATCATCAGCATCCATTCTTGCTATATATTCACCTTTACACAAGTCAAGTCCCTTGTTTAACGACGCAATTAATCCAAGATTCTTTTTATTATGGACTAATCTGATACGAGGGTCATTGAATGATTCGATGATATCAACGCTTTTATCGGTAGATCCGTCATTTATAATTAAAAATTCAAAATCGTAAAACGTTTGATTTAAAATGCTTTTTATAGCTTCTCTTAAATATTTTTCGCTGTTATAAACAGGCATTAATACTGTTACTTTTGGATTTTCTAAATTCATGCCAGCTTTCTCCCGATAAATATCCAAATTTCCTGTTTATTATGTTATAAATAATTTTATCATATGTAATATAATAATTTTAGAAACCGTTTGAAAAAATATTTGCGTCAGGAGTTTTATGGCAGTATTAGTAACAGGTGGAGCCGGATTTATAGGCTCACATATAGTTGATAAACTTATAGAAAAAGGTTATGAAGTGATTATTGCGGATAATTTATCCGTTGGCAAAGATTATAATATTAATCCTAAAGCTAAATTCTATAAAATTGACTTAAAAAGTCAGGAACTTGAGAAAATTTTTACTGAAAATCAGATAGATTATATCAGTCACCATGCTGCACAGGCAAGTGTTTCTGTTTCAATGAAGGATCCTCTTTTTGATCTTCAGCAGAATGTTGCTGCAAGCGTTAATTTACTTCAAAACTGTAAAAAATTTGGAGTAAAAAAGCTTATTGCAGCTTCAACAGCTGCTGTTTACGGTATTCCTGAATATCTTCCTGTGGATGAAAAACATAAAATTACTGCATTATCTTTTTATGGACTTTCAAAAATAACAATGGAAAGTTACATAAAGCTTTTTGGGATTGATTATATTATTTTCCGTTATGCCAATGTCTATGGACCGAGACAGGATGCACTCGGAGAAGCAGGAGTTATATCAATATTTATTGATAAGATGCTTAATGATCAGCCTATAGAAATACATGGGGATGGAGAACAGACCAGAGATTTTGTTTATGTTGAAGATATAGCAAAAGCAAATCTGCTTGCAATTGAATCGGACGTAAAAAATGAAATATTGAATATTTCCACTAATAATAGTATTAGTATTAACAGTTTATTCGATGTTTTAAAGACAATAAGTGGCTACAATAGCGAGGCTACTTATATAGTACCAAGAGAAGGTGATATAAAAGACAGTGTACTGGATAATTCAAAAGCAAAGAATATGCTAAACTGGAATTATGAGATTAATCTTGAAGAAGGTCTGAAAAATACAATAAAATGGAAAAATACTAATCATTCTTAACAATTCCGATAAAAAATGAGATATAAAAAACTTAATAATTTTATTTAGTTAATAAATTAAACTATAATTTAAGAAAATATTTATAAAAAGGGAATCAAAATGGGTAAAACAAGTGATGAATTAAAGAACATATTAGAAAAAAAGAAATTACAAAAATATCTTGATACTCTGGCTAAAAAATATGCAGATAAAAAAATTCTTGCATATGGAACAGGTCTTTTGGCAGAAAATATTTTAGACAATTATGATCTATCAAAACTCAATATTATTGGATTTGCAGACAGTAAATATTTATACTTTGAGCAAGAAGATTTCAAAAATTATAAGACTTTTTCTCCTGATCAAATCGAAGAAATTAAGCCTGATCTAATACTGTTATGTGTTTATAACGATCTTATTATTAAGGAATTCTTTGAAGAAGATTATCCTGAAATTAAAATTCCTATGGTCTCGGTTATTCCGAGGAATTTTCTTGAAAAAATCAGATTCTTCATTTTAGAATGTTGATAAAGAAGCAATGAAGATTTTACATACTGTCGAACATTATTATCCATCAATAGGCGGAATGCCGGAAGTTGTGAAACATCTTTCAGAAAAACTTGTTAAACTGGGACATAATGTTACTGTTGTAACTACAAAGCATAAAGATAGAACTTTTTCTGAATATAACGGAGTAAAAATAGAAGAATTTGAAATTAAAGGCAATTACGTTAGTGGTATATTCGGGAAAAGAGGCGAACTTCCAAGATATCACGATTTATTAAAAAATTCTGATTTTAATGTTATAACGAATTTTGCAGCACATCAATGGACAACTGATGCTTGTCTTAATATTCTTGATGACATCAAGGCAAAAAAAGTCTTTGTTCCTACAGGCTTTTCACGTTTGTATGATGAAAATTTCTCTGATTATTTTGAAAAAATGAAAGTCTGGCTAAAAAAATACGACATGAATGTTTTTCTATCAGATAATTACAGAGATATAAATTTTGCACGTAAAAATGGTGTTGAAAAAAGAATTTTAATTCCAAATGGGGCAGAAGAAAGAGAGTTTTCCATTGAATATCCCGGTAGCATAAGAGAAGAACTTGGCATACCGAAAGATCATATTTTGATTTTACATGTGGGTTCCCATACAGGGACAAAAGGACATAAAGAAGCATTTGAAATATTTGAAAAAGCAAATATTTCAAATGCTTCTTTTGTAATATCAGCAAATGATTTTGGAGATAAATGTACAAAACAATGTAAAAAAAGAAAATTTTATTTTAAATTAAATCCAAAGCGAGTTTTTGATAAAAAGCAGTTTATAGTTGGTGAATTTTCAAGAGAAAGAACAGTGGCATTATACCAGGAAGCAGATCTTTTTCTCTTTCCTTCAAATATAGAATGTTCACCAATAGTTCTATTTGAATGCATGGCATCAAAAACACCTTTTCTAACAAGTGATGTCGGTAATTCAGCAGAAATTATCAGCTGGTCCAATGCGGGTGAACTGTTACCTACGACCAAACAAACCGAATTGTTTGGGTTAACTTTTGTTGATATAGAAAAATCTGTTAGAATACTTGAAAATATTTTTAAAGATTATGAAAAAAGAAAATTATACGCTCAAAACGGTTTTAAATCGTGGAAAGAAAAGTTTTCCTGGGAAAAAATAGCAAAAGAATATGAAAAAATGTATTTGAACCTGTAAAATACTGATTTTTTCATAATAAATCTTTAAAAATGTATTTATTAGCAAATAATGTTATATAAAAAAGTATATTAGTAGGCAATTTAATTCCCATATCCAGAATTTCTTTTTCTGATTTTATTTTATAAATACTCAATAATTTGCATATAAATCTTGTTTGTCTAATTTTTATCTTTTTAATATTTTTATTATATAAATACAGCCATTCATACAGTTCAACATTCTTATTATCTTGACAGGAAGAAGTTACCTGATTTTCTGATCCTGTCATAACTGAAATTAAAGGCTCATTACAAAAGACAATACCTGAATTCTCGGACAGAATACTTATATAAAAATCAACATCAACAACCCATTTTAATTTTTTATCAAATTTTTTATTAACTTTTTTTCTGTATATAGTTACACTTGGAGATCCAATAATGTTAGAGGGAAATAAAAATAAAGGATCTTTTTTAAGCGCATTAATTTTATTAGTAGTTGGTTGAAAAATATTTTTTATTCTTGTATCAGGATAACAGTTTGCACTTGCACAGAAAGCAAGATCATCATTAGGATTATCATCCAGCATTTTGATAAATTTTGACAGGCTTTCTTTTTCTTTAAACCAGTCATCATGGTGAAGAAACTTAATATATTCACCTGTGGCAATATCAATACAGGCATTCCAATTTTCAGGAGAACCTTTTCTTTCAGCATTTTTAAAGTATTTTATTCTGCTATCATTAAATTCATTTACAACATCTAAAATTGAATTATCGGGGGAATCGTCAGTAATAATAACTTCATAATCTTCAAATGTCTGTTCAAAAATTGATAATAAAGCTCTTTTAAAACATTCTGGCTGTTTATATGCAGGTATACATATTGATACTCTCATTAAGATAATCCTTATTATAATTTATATTTCTATTTTTGATTGTCAATAAGATCAAATCTGAGTCTGTCCTTTATATCCTGATTACTTTCTGCTAAAGTCCAGTTACTATAATCATATGCTACTGTAGATTTATAATATTCATCTTCTTCGTTTAAATTATCAGGATTTTGATACCAGGGCAGATGCCTTGCAATATAGGGCTTGCCTGTTCGGATAGCATCATACCACTTTTCGTCTCTATAATGAATATCAGGTCTGTATAATGCAAAGGTTGTATCAATATGTGCAGTATATAAATCAAAATCATAATTCGGATTGTCTATTTTTTTAGTCCAATATTGACTTTCCCATTCGCAGATCGATTCTCTCAAGGGATTATAATCAGGTATATCATTTATTTCAAGAGAAAAACCAACTTTCGTTAATTGTGAATTTTCATTTAATATTTTCAAAAACTGTTCAATTACATCTGTCGGACAATCATCAAATGGTATCACATCGGGGTCTGAAAGAATAAAATTTTGCGTTTTTATTATGTTATCAAATAAATTGCATTTCCATAAAACGAGATGACCAATATTTTCCTCAAATTTATAGACTTTATATGGCAATTTATCGAGATAATCTACAAGAGGTTTGTATGTCGAGTTATTATCAAGAATATGTATGTTTTTAAGATCATTTTTCCCGAGCCACTCTATAAGTTTCTTTAAACATTCAAGTCTGTTTCTGGTTATGATAAAAACGGGAATATTTTTAATATCATCTTTATTCATTTTTATCCTCTATTGAAAAATTTTTACATATTAGTTGTAGTTATAAGGGTTATAAAAAAGACTTTTTATTGTAAAATCAAGAGCCTTTTCATCAAAAAAACCCGTTTTTTTATTTGCATCAATGATTTTATTGTACAAGATACGGGCTTTTTCCTTAAAAGAAATATCGTCTTTATATCTTTGCTCAATTACAGCATTATGAATACCTATTTCATTTTCTGATGGCTCAAATCCAAGATTTTTTAGATAGTTGAAGTGAATTTTTCTTAAATTTTGCGACTGAATTTGTGTAAATTTTTGACAAATTTGGCTGTCATGACTCCTGTAATGCAATAAAATTTCCTGAATATTGGTAAATTTTGAATATTTAATTACTCTTGTCCACAATTCATAATCTTCAGCATGTTTAAAATTGTCATCATATTTTAGATCATGTTGTTCCAGAATACTTTTTCGTATCATTATTGTCGGATGACCAATATAACAGCCAAATATAAGATATGCTTTTATTAATTCAGTGTTTTCAGGATGATTTGGTATGTAATTATGCTTTCCAAAAACTTGAAATAAAGTTCCGCAAATGCCTATATCTTTTTTTTCTTCCATAAGTTTAAATTGCTTTTCCAAACGCTCTGGAAAAGAAATATCGTCTGAATCCATTCTTGCAATATATTTGCCCTGCGAAAGATCGATCCCCCTGTTTAGAGTACTGATTAATCCAAGGTTTTGTTCATTGTGGATTAATCTGATACGAGAATCACTGTAGGATTCAATAATATTTACACTTTGATCTGTTGAACCGTCATTTAGTATCAGAAATTCAAAATCTTTAAATGTCTGATTTAAAATACTTTCAATGGATTCTTTTAAGTATTTTTCAGAATTATATACAGGCATTAATACGGTAATTTCAGGATTCATAATTTTATCCATCCCTGCGGTATTAAATCTTTAGTATCATGTACAGGACTTAAAAACCATTTGTCAGGAGCAATAACGATTTTTTGCGGATTATTATTAAGCCATGCCGCCCACCAGCTGAATGAACTATTTGCAATAATATTATGTTTACAGTTATACATAAGTCTTAAATCATCATAACCATTATCAATAGTATTAATATCAACAACTGTAACAGGTTTATTTATTAAAATATTATCTTTTACCCACTCAGATTCATCGGAAAACAGGAAAAAATGAGGATTATCAATATTTTCTATAATATGTTCGACAGATTTATTGTAATAATCAAGACTGCATGTGCCATGAAAAGCATTTGCAGAAGGATTTGTAATATAATCCCCTCTTCTTACATGTAAACTTACGGAATTTGTTGAGTTAATCAGATCGAGCAGACTCTGATTTTCTTTATTTATAGGGGTTACAACGGAAAAATCTTTTCTTATATATTCTTCGATTTCTTTAAAATATTTCTCTGATTGCCAGTAACCATCAAGATGTACATTATCAGACAAATTAAGCATATCAGAATCAAAGTGAAATTGTTTTTCCTGAATATAATTTAAAGAAGTTATTTCATCCGGATTGTAACTTTCATATTGAACATTCAGATTATCAAGTTCAAATTTCCAAGCTTTATAGCTTTCAAAACCGGATAAATCAAGCTTGAGCTTTGAATCATGCTTAACAGCAAGATATTTACCCAAAGCATACTGAAACATTTGATTTCCAAGTCCGCCAATAAGTTTGACTATTATCATAAGTTTACCTGTTTAATAATTCATTCAAAATACTGCTTAAATACTCGATTTTATCTTTTATTTCAAACTGATGATTTCCTACAAAAAAGCCATTTTTATCAATAAATTCAGCATTTTTTAATGTATCGAAAATTTCATAATTAAAATGTTTTACAACTTCATTTTTTGCAAAATTGCCGGCTACAATTGGTCTGCATTCAATGCCTGCGTTTGTCAGCTTATTTACAATATCTTTACGTTTTAACGGGGATTTTTCCTTTATAACAAAGGAAAATCCAAACCAGCTGCTTTGTCCGATTTCCTTTTGGATATAAAAATCAGTGTTATCCTTAAAAATTTCCTGAAAATACGCAGCATTTTTACGTCTTTCTTCAAGAAAACCCGGTAGTTTTTTTAATTGTTCAATTCCTATAGCCCCACTCATTTCAATTGGTCTGACATTATAACCCGGTAATAAGAATCTGAAAGACTCTTCAAAAAGATCATCACTTTTTGTACAAATTTTATTTTCTTTAGGTAGATTTCGTGTCCAACCATGAGCCCGAAGGCATAGTAATATATGATAAAGTTCCTCATCATCTGTTACAATTAATCCGCCTTCCATCGTCGACATATGATGGCTAAAGAATGTGCTGAATGTTCCAAGAAGACCGAAGGTTCCAGCCTGATTACCTTCATAAACAGCTCCCATAGATTCACAGTTGTCTTCGATAAGGATTATATTTCTTGATCCTATAATTTCCTTGATTTTATTAAAATCATTTGGATTACCAAGAAGATTTACAGTCATTATCATTCGTGTTTTATCTGATACTGCGCCAGCTAATGCTTCAAGGTCATAATTTAATGTATTTAAGTCTATATCGACAAATTTCAATTTTAATCCGTATTGATCCAAAGGATAATATGTTGTTGGCCAAGATACAGCAGGTACAATAACCTCATCACCTTTTTTCAGGGAATTATTTTCTTTGTAAAAAAGAGCAGCTACAGCAAGTAAATTGGCAGATGATCCTGAATTAACCATTACACAGTATTTACTGCCTACATATTTAGCAAAATTTTCTTCAAAAGTTTTAACATTTTTATCCATAGTAAATACAGCAGAATCTATAACCCGCTGAATGGCATCTAGTTCTGCTTTATCCCAAGTGCTACTGGCTAATTGATAATTGATCTTTTTCATTTTCGAGGTAAAACTCATATGTTTTCTTTATTCCTTCCTCAAGATTTGTTTTATATTTCCACCCAAATTGGTTTAATTTTGATATATCGACAAGCTTTTGCTTCATTCCCACGGGTTTTGACAGATCATGGGTAAATTCTCCCGTAAACCCTACTACTTTGCCAATAATTTCATAATATTCATTTATTGTAAAATCGAAACCTAACCCCACATTCATATAAGTTGGTACTGAGTCAAAATTTTGTATTGACTGAAGAATACAATCTGCAAGATCACCCGCATACAAAAATTCCCGTCTTGCTTTACCGTCTCCCCATATTTCTATTGAATCCTGTTTGTTTATCTTTGCTTCATGAATTTTTTTAATGACTGCCGGAATCATATGCGAATGAGAAGGATCAAATTTATCCCACTTACCGTATAAGTTACAAGGTATTAATGTTTTATAATAAAAAGTCGGATCTTCTCTGGATATATATTCACACAGCCTTGCTATTGTAACTTTAGCTATAGCATAACCTTCATTGGTAGGTTCCAGTTCACCTTTAAGAATTAACTCCTCATTTAAAGGATTTTGTGCATCTCTTGGATACATGCAAGAACTTCCAAGGTTTAAAAACCTTTTAATATTTGTTTTTTTTGCTGACATTACCAGGTTTATGCCCATATTTATATTTTCAATCAGAAAAGATGTAGGATTTTTCATATTCACCTGAATTCCACCAACTTTTCCAGCGGCATGTATAATAATATTCGGTTTATTAGAAGTAAGATAATCAAAAACTATCTTATCATCAAGCAAATTAAGCTCTTTACTTGATGGAGTTAAAACATCATGTTTTTTTATATCTGGATGTTCAAGCAGATTTTTTCCGACCATGCCGGTTGAACCGGTTATTAGAATTCGCATAAGTTATCACCTTGCTAACAACTGAGATTCTAAGTCTTCAGCTTTTAAATCAGCTTCTACCATAAGTTTTACAAGTTCTCTGAATTTAACTTTTGGTTCCCATCCGAGTTGTTCTTTGGCTTTTGCCGGGTTACCTATTAAAAGATCAACTTCTGCAGGTCTGAAGTATCTGGGATCTATCTCAACAAACTTTTCCCAGTCAAGGTTTACATAAGAAAAAGCTTCTTCAAGAAATTCTCTTACTGAGAAAGTTTCACCTGTAGCTATGACATAATCATCAGGCTTATCATACTGAAGCATTAACCACATAGCTTCAACATAATCTTTTGCGTAGCCCCAGTCCCTTTTTGAATCAAGATTTCCCAGATAAAGTTTATCCTGTTTACCTGCAACAATTTTAGCCAGTGCTTGTGTAATTTTCCTTGTTACAAAAGTTTCGCCCCTTCTAGGAGATTCATGGTTAAATAGTACACCATTGCAGGCAAAAAGATTATAGGATTCCCTGTAATTAACTGTTAACCAATATGCATAAACCTTTGCACAGGCATAAGGGCTTCTGGGATAGAATGGCGTCTTTTCTGTCTGAGGAACTTCCAGAACTTTTCCATACATTTCACTTGATGATGCCTGATAAAATCTGGTTTTAATCTGTGTTTCCTTAATGGCATCAAGAAGCCTAAGCGTTCCGAGTCCAACAATATCACCGGTATATTCGGGAATATCAAAGCTAACTCTTACATGACTCTGTGCCCCAAGATTATATATTTCATCCGGTGCGACTTTTTCCAACAATCTTGATACGCTGGACGCATCTGAAAGATCGCCGTAATGAAGAAATAATTTTACTCCCTGAATATGAGGATCCTGAAACAGATGATCAATCCTTCCTGTATTAAATGAACTTGATCGTCTTATTATTCCATGTACTTCATACCCTTTTTCCAATAAAAATTCTGCAAGATACGAACCATCTTGTCCTGTAATTCCAGTTATAAACGCTTTTTTTACCATGTATAATTTCCTTTTAAAAATTAAAATTCTTATTATTTAATAATAATTTTACATTAATTGTATATAAAATGGCATTTTATTAAGAAGTTTGACTTATGAAGACTCAAACAAAATACATGCCACAAAATTATATCTATAATATGATAATGTTTAAATACGCGACCGTAGTATAACTTAAATTTTTGTAAAATATCAGAAATTTGCGGTCGACCCTTGTAAAACATGCGAAGCGGGAGCGTTTAAAAAAACGAGAAGTTTTCTTTTTAGCTCATTCATGTCTTGGCACGGCCGATAGGGTTGAAGACTAGATATCACATTATAAAAACTGGAGTTTTAGATGAAATTGTATAAAAAAATATTTAAAGATGACTTTATATATTACTATAAAAGACTTTTTCTTTATGTAAAACCTTATATGTTCAGGGTTTTAGTTGCTACTTTTATTTCACTTCCTATAGGTGCAATGGAAGGTTTGATGGCATGGTCAATAAAACCTTTTACAGATGGGGTTCTTGTTGGTAAAAACGTTCATATGGCACAATATTTTACTATAGGAATAATAGTATTTGCACTTGTTCAGGGAATTCTTAACTATATCTCAACCTATACAAACAACTGGGTTGGCATGAAAATCACAAATGATATTAAAAGAGAATTATTTAACAAATTATTAAAACTTGAAACGGCATTTTATGACAAAAATGCAACAGGTTACATAGTTTCAAGATTTTTAAGTGATGTTGATTCTGCTTCTAATGGACTAATTGGCAATGTAAGAACATTTTTACAAAGAATTTTTACATCAATAGCATTGATTGGAGTTCTTATTTATAATTCCTGGCAACTTGCAATAATCGCAGTAATTGTTCTTGTTTCTTCTTTTCTGCCTTTAGCAAAACTTCGTAAAAAACTAAAATACATCTCGGAAGAAGGTGTAAAAGTCAACAGTCATGTTTATACCAATTTTAACGAATCTTGTTCCGGTAACAGAATTGTTGCTGCATACAACTTACAGGATACTCAGGAAAAAAAATTCATGGGAAGTATTAATAATGCATTCAGACTGAGTATGAAAAGTGCTCAAATCAGTGGATGGCTCGGTCCAATCATGCACATCATAGCATCCATAGGTATCGCAATAGTTGTAGGCTTTGGTAGTTATCTTATTACATCGAATAAACTTACAGCAGGAAGTTTTGCTTCTTTTGTACTTGCATTAATTGCATTATATAATCCTATGAGAGGAATTGGCGGAACAGTTATTCAAGCTCAAAACTCGTTTTTCGCAATAGGTAGAATACTTGAGCTTCTTGATTATAAGACTCAAATTAAAGATAAACATGATGCGGTTGAAGTTCAAAATGTTCAAAACGGTATCAAATTTGAAAATGTCAGGTTTGAATATGAAAAAGATAAGCCAATATTAAATAATATTAATCTTGACGTAAAAATAGGCGAGACTTTAGCTCTGGTTGGCAACTCTGGAGGAGGAAAGTCAACTATAGTTAATCTTATTCCCAGATTTTATGATGTTCTTGAAGGCAGTATAAAAATTGATGATGTTGATATCAGGAATATTAAACTGGATTCGTTAAGAAATAACATAGCTGTTGTTTTTCAGGACAATTTCCTTTTTGATGGCACTATAAGAGACAATATTCTTTTAGGTAATGCTGATGCAACAGAAGAAGAACTGCAAAAAGCAATTAGAGACTCTTTCCTTGATGAATTCATTACTACTCTTGAAAAAGGACTTGATACTCAGATAGGCGAAAGAGGTGTTCTTCTTTCAGGGGGTCAAAAGCAGAGGGTTGCTATTGCAAGAGCGCTTATTAAAAATGCTCCCATTGTAATTCTTGATGAAGCAACAAGTGCACTTGACAATAAATCAGAAGCCATAGTTCAAAAAGCTATTGACAGTCTTATGCAGAATAGAACTGTTTTTGTTATAGCACACAGACTTTCGACTGTTAAAAATGCAACAAGAATAGCTGTTATTGATGATGGACATATTGTTGAAACGGGAAGCCACGATGATCTTGTTGCAAAAACAGATGGCATATACAAAAATCTTTACTATGCACAATTTAAGCAAAAAGAAAAAGAACAAATTACTGTTGAAGTTTAACCTGCAATAGCTTTAAGGTATTGTTTAAAATCATTATTATATTCAGAGGCCAGTTTTAAAAGCAGGTCTTTTGATATAAAGCCTTTGCTGTAAGCAATCTCTTCAAGACACGCCACCTTAACACCCTGATTTACTTCAATTGTATGAATATATTGAGATGCTTGCAGTAAAGACTCATGAGTACCGGTATCAAGCCATGCAAAGCCTCTGCCGAATACTTCAACATTTAATTCCTTGTTATTAAGGTATAAATTATTAAGATCAGTAATTTCCAACTCGCCTCTTACCGAAGGCTTTAAGCTTTTTGCATATTTAATCACGTTATTATCGTAAAAATAAAGCCCTGTAACAGCATAACTTGATTTTGGCATTTGAGGTTTTTCTTCAATAGAAACAGCCTTATTATTTGAATCAAATTCTACAACTCCAAAACGATTCGGATCTTTGACTTTATATGCAAAAACTGTTGCTCCTTTTTCCCTGTTAGAAGCTTTCTTAAGCAGATCTGTAAAACTCTGCCCATAAAATATATTATCTCCCAGTACAAGTGCTACATTATCACTGCCGATAAATTCTTCACCAATAATAAAAGCCTGCGCAAGTCCATCAGGAGAGGGCTGAACTTTATATGATATTGAAAGACCAATAGAGTTTCCGTTTCCAAGAAGCTGTTCAAATCTTGGCGTATCCTGCGGGGTAGAAATAATCAGAATATCTTTTATGCCTGCAAGCATCAGGACAGAAAGAGGATAATATATTAAAGGCTTGTCATACACAGGTAAAAGCTGTTTGGAAACACACCTTGTCACCGGATATAACCGTGTTCCGCTGCCGCCCGCAAGTATAATTCCTTTCATTATTCACCTCTCAATTCAATATATTTTTTAAGTGATTCCTTCCAGTCAGGACACAGCCCACCGTTGTCCATAATTGAATATTTGGGTCTTTTTGCTGCTGTTTTAAATTCTTCGCTTGTAACAGGAATAACAGGAATATCAATATTCATAAATTCAAGTATTTTAGTTGCAAACCCATACCAACTGGTGCTTCCTGATCCGCAAACATGATATATGCCATATTTTTCATTATGAATAAGATTTAAAATAGCTTCTGACAGAGCCACAGTCCAGGTTGGACATCCAACCTGATCCTCTACAACTCTTAATTCAGGCTTTGTTCTTGCAAGATTGATCATTGTTTCAACAAAGTTTTTACCTTTGTGCCCATACAGCCAGCTTGTTCTTACTATAAAATATTTACTATTAAGCTCTTTAACAGTTTCTTCACCCATTAATTTTGAATAACCATAAACATTAATCGGTTTTGTTCCATCGTCAGGCAAATAAGGAGAACTTTTTTGGCCGTCGAAAACGTAATCTGTACTTATATAGACAATTGGTATATTTAAGTTGCCTGAAATAAGGGCAATGTTTTCAGTTCCGGTTTGATTTATAAGAAAAGCTTTTTCTGTTTCTGTTTCAGCTCCATCAACATTTGTGTATGCAGCTGCATGTATTATTAGTTCTGGCTTGTTGGTTAATATATATTTAGAAACCTGATCTTTATCAGTTATATCCAGGTTATGAATATCTGTTTCAAGCACATTATGACCTGCATTTTTTAATACAGGAACAAGATCCTGTCCGAGCATACCATTTGCACCTGTTACAAGAATCTTCATTAAACAACTGCTCCCTTTTTAGCTTCTATAGAGTCAATCCATTTTTGATTGTTGATATACCATTTTATTGTCAACTTAATACCTTCTTCAAAACAGACTTCCGGCTGCCAGCCAAGTTTATTTTGAATTTTCGAACTGTCAATAGCGTACCTTCTATCGTGTCCAAGACGGTCTTCAACGTAATTTATCATAGATTCATCCTTACCAAGAGCATTAATAAGGAGCTTTGTAATTTCAATATTAGCTTTTTCATTATTTCCGCCAATATTATAGACTTCTCCTTCTTTTCCCTTATGAAGAACAGCATCAATTGCGCTGCAATGATCATAAACATAGAGCCAGTCTCTGACATTCATGCCATCACCATAAACAGGAACCTGCTTATTATTGAGAAGATTCTTGATAAAAAGCGGTATAAGCTTTTCAGGGTATTGATATGGTCCATAATTATTTGAACATCTTGTTATGAGAGCAGGAGTTTTAAAGGTTTCAAAATATGACCTTACAAGAAGATCAGCCCCTGCCTTACTTGCAGAATAAGGGCTGTTTGGTGCAAGAGGAGTAGTTTCAGTAAAATATCCTGTAGATCCGAGTGTTCCGTATACTTCATCTGTTGATACCTGAATATATCTTTGTATTTTAAACTCTTTTGCAAATTCAAGCAGATTTTGAGTCCCCAAAATATTTGTATAAACGAAAATTTCAGGACCTGTGATGCTTCTGTCAACATGTGTTTCAGCCGCAAAGTTCAAACAACAGTCAACCTGACTCATAAGATCAGCCACAAGCTTTTTGTCACAGATATTTCCCTGAACAAAAGTATAATTAGGATTATTTTCAATATCTTTTAAATTGTCAATATTTCCTGCATAGGTCAACAAATCAAGATTTATAATTTTGTAATCAGGATATTTATCGATGATATGCCTGATAAAGCAGCTTCCAATAAAGCCCGCTCCACCTGTTACAAGAAGCTTCATACCTTTTCTCCATAGTTAAAATTAATATCCGCATTTTTCAGGAATGGTAAATTTTTATCTTTTTCCGAGATTACAGGATTTTTAGTTCCCCAATCAATATTTATTTCAGGATCATTCCATTTGATTCCCCGATCATTTTCAGGTGAATATTCTTCCGTTGATTTATAAAACAGTTCCGCAACTTCGCTTAATACAAGAAAACCATGGGCAAAACCTGCTGGGATATAGAGCATTTTTTTATTTTCCGAAGATAAGATTTCTCCAACCCATTTTCCGAAAGTTGGCGAATTCTTTCTTATGTCAACAGCAACATCAAAGATTTTCCCGTTAATGCATCTGATTAATTTCCCCTGTGCTTTAGGATCCTTTTGATAATGAAGCCCCCTTAAAACACCTATGGTAGATTTTGAATGATTGTCCTGAACAAATTTTTCATTTATTCCATTGTTAATAAATTCTGAAAGCTTGTACGATTCTAAGAAAAATCCTCTTTCATCATCAAAAACTCTCGGGGTTATAATCAAAACTTCAGGTATTTCTGTTTTTTTAAATTCAAATGGCATATTATTCCTGTCTTTATAGCTCTTTCAGTATTTTTATAGAAGTTCTATATGTACTTTCCCTGTCAAAGTTCAATACTACATTAAAAGCATTTTCCGATAAATTTAATAGCTTTTCAACATTGTTAACATTTTTTTTAACTTTTCAACTATAATATGATTAATTTTAGTAATTAAAATGAGTGAGAAATTAAATTGAAAGTTGTATTATTAGCTGGTGGACTTGGAACCAGAATTAGTGAAGAAACTGATATAAAGCCGAAACCTATGATAGAAATCGGTGGTAAACCAATTCTTTGGCATATAATGAAATTATACTCTCACTATGGATTCAATGATTTTATAATTCTTTTAGGTTACAAAGGTTATCTCATTAAAGAATATTTTGCTAATTATTTTCTTCATCAATCCGATGTTACTATTGATCTTGAAAATAACAGTATAGAAACACATATTTCAAAGGCGGAACCCTGGAAAATAACACTTATTGATACAGGGTTAAATACTATGACAGGTGGACGTATTAAAAGAGTACAAAAATACCTTAATAATGAAACTTTTATGCTGACTTACGGTGATGGCGTTAGCAATATAAATATTCCCGAATTAATTAACTTTCATAAAAAAACCGGAAAATTTGTAACTTTAACAGCAATAATGCCTATGGGGAAATTTGGTGCGTTAAATATTGATAATAACAACAATATTCTTTCTTTTCATGAAAAACCAAAAGGAGATGGAGCTTGGATAAATGGTGGTTTCTTTGTTCTTGAACCGGATATATTCAATTATATTAAAGATGATAATACTGTATGGGAAAAAGATTCCATGGAAAATTTGGCAAAAAATAACCAGTTAGCTGCTTTTAAGCATCATGATTTTTGGAAACCAATGGATACATTAAGAGATAAAATTGAACTCGAAAAACTCTGGAATAGCAATAATGCACCATGGAAAATTTGGCAATAAAATCAATAGAAAACCAATTTATGCTTATAATATAGCTGTAGAAGAAATTATTTAAAGGATTTAGAGCAGATAATCAATATGAAAAAAACTATCATTGAAAAAATATTAAGAAATGCAATTAAATTAACGTCCAAACTTTATTTCAATACAGTAAATCCAAATAAAAGGAATTCTGACTATATTCCTGCATCAGGCAAAGTTTTAGATGACAAAGACCTGTCAAATCTCATTGATGCAAGCCTTGACATGTGGCTAACCACAGGAAGATTTAACGATGAATTTGAGAAGAAACTTGCTGATTATCTTGGTGTTAAATATATTTTGACAACCAATTCAGGATCTTCTGCAAATCTTCTGGCTTTATCAGCACTTACATCTCATAAACTCGGAGAAAGAAGATTAAAGAAAGATGATGAAGTAATTACTGTTGCAGCAGGCTTTCCAACTACAATAAATCCAATAATACAAAACGGATTAATTCCTGTTTTTGTTGATGTTGAAATTGGAACATACAATATCAATCCCGACTTAATCGAAGAATCTATAACAGAAAAAACCAGGGCAATATTTATTGCTCATACACTTGGAAATCCTTTTAATATTGATAAAATTCTTGAAATTTGCCAAAAACATAACTTATGGCTGATTGAAGATAATTGTGACGCTCTTGGTTCAAAATACAAAGATAAATATACCGGTTCATTCGGACATATTGGAACTTTAAGTTTCTACCCTGCTCATCATATAACAATGGGAGAAGGCGGAGCACTTATTACCAGCGATAGTAATCTTTACAGGATAATTATGTCATACAGGGACTGGGGCAGAGATTGCTGGTGTCCGCCCGGAAAAGATAATACCTGTAAAAATCGTTTTAATATGCAGTTAGGCAACCTTCCTTTTGGTTATGATCACAAATATACATATTCTCATACCGGTTATAACCTTAAAATTACTGATTGGCAGGCAGCTATAGGATTATCACAACTTGCCAAGCTTGATAAATTTGTTAAAAAGAGAAAAGAAAATTTTAAATTACTTTTTGAAGGATTGAAAGAATTTGAAGATTATCTGATACTTCCTGAAATAATCGAAAATGCTGATCCATCCTGGTTTGGATTTTTGATTACAATAAAAGAAAATTCAGGATTTAATAAAATTGATCTTTGTAAATATCTTGAAGATAATAAAATTGGAACAAGACAGCTATTTGCAGGTAATATACTCAGACAGCCTGCTTTTGTGGACGACAATATAAAACTTAAAATCAGCAATTCCACTCTGCTTAATTCTCAGGAACTCAAGGAAGAACACTATAAGTTACTGCCAAATACTGATATAGTTATGAATTCAACATTCTGGACAGGTGTCTGGCCGGGAATGACGGAAAAAGATATAAATTACATAATAAATAAATTTAGAATTTATTTTCATAATAAGAAATAAAAATATATGATAACTAATGAAATAAGAAAATCAATAGTATATATGGCTCATTACTCAATGGCATCACATATAGGAGCCTGTTTATCAATCGTGGAAATCCTTTATACACTATATTTTAAAGTGTTACACATTGATCCCTCAAATCCTGAAAAGAAAAACAGAGATAAATTTATTCTCAGTAAAGGCCATGCCAGTGCAGCCTTGTATGCTACTCTTGCAGAAAGAGGGTTTTTTCCTAAAAAGTTATTAGATAAATACTATATTGATGATGGAGTTTTACCGGGTCATCTTGATATGCAATCTGTTCCAGGTATTGAGATTTCAGCAGGATCTCTTGGTCATGGTCTTTCAATAGGTGTTGGTATGGCTTTAGCTAACAAAATTGATAATAATTCCGGTAAAATATTTGTTTTAATTGGAGATGGGGAATGCAACGAGGGATCTATCTGGGAAGCAGCAATGATAGCTCCAACTCTTAAGCTGAATAATCTTACAGTAATTATTGATTATAATAAATTACAGGGTTTTGGATATACAAACGAAATTATTAATCAATCAAATATGATTGAAAGATGGCAAAGTTTTGGCTGGGAAGTTATGGAAGTTGACGGGCATGATGTTCAAAAACTGAATGATTCATTGAAAAAAGAATCTTTGTGTCCCAAAATACTTATTGCTAACACTGTAAAAGGAAAAGATATTTCATTTATGGAAAATAAACTTGAGTGGCATTATAAATCGCCGAATGAAAATCAATATAAACAAGCTATAAATGAACTAAATATCATATCTAATAAGCAAAACAGTTAAAATAAACATAATTTTAAGGAATATATTGTACTAATGAGAAACAACTTTATAAATTGTTTAATTGAGCAGGCAGAAGATGATAAAAAGATTTTTTTAATAACTCCTGATCTTGGCTTTTATATTCTGGAAAAATTTGCTGAAAAATTCCCTGAAAGGTTTCTTAATGTAGGAATAGCCGAACAAAATGCAATAGGGATTGCATCAGGACTGGCTTTATCAGGTAAACATGTATACATATATAGTATTATTCCTTTTATAACAATGAGATGTTTTGAACAAATCAGGTTGGATATTGCTTATATGAATACAAATGTAAAAATAATAGGAGTCGGAGCCGGTTTATCCTACGGAGCAGCAGGAACGACACATCATTCTGTTGAGGATATTGCTATTATGAGGTCATTGCCAAATATGACAGTTTGTTGTCCCGGTGATCCTGCTGAAGTTAATGCACTTATTAAACAAAGTTTTCATTATGACGGTCCAATGTATTTTAGATTAGCAAAAAGCAATGAACCTGTTATTAATAATAAAGAAATTATTCTGGGAAAAGCTTCTATAATAAAAGAAGGCTCTGATCTTGCAGTAATTACAACAAGCAATATGCTCGAAGCAGGTTTTTTACTGATTAATGACCTTGAACAAGATAATAAAAAAGCATCTTTAATAAGTATGCATACAATTAAACCTATAGATAAAGAGCTTATATTAAACTTAATAGACAGAAATATTCCGATAATAACAATTGAAGAACATAATATAATTGGGGGACTGGGGAGTGCTGTTGCTGAAATAATTGCAGAAAGCTCTAAGCCGGCTAAATTTAAAAGAATAGGAATACCTGATAAATTTTCACATTATGTCGGCAGTCAAAATTTTATAAGAGAAAAAATGGGGTTAACAAACTTGAAAGAAAAAGTAAACTCAATTTTAGAGGGCTTTTCAAATGGATAAAAGAATTCTCATAACCGGAGCAGGCGGATTTGTCGGGAAAAATCTGACAGAGTTTCTCTCTGATAAATATACCGTTTTTGGTGCATCGCATAAAAACCTTGATTTGCTTGATGAGAAAGCAACAGAAAATTTTATAATCAAAAATGGCATAAATTTTATAATACACTGCGCAAATATTGGCGGCTCAAGAAAGACAGGTTATGATAAAAACTCTGTTGATGTTGTATCAAAGAATCTCAGAATGTTTTTTAATCTGACTCGCTGTCTTACTCCTGATATGAGAATGATTCATTTTGGAAGCGGTGCTGAATATGATAAAAACAGATCTCTTGTAAAAATTAGTGAGGATGAATTCGATAAACTTGTTCCAAAAGATGATTATGGTTATTCTAAATATTTGATATCAAAATATATTGAAAAAACCGAAAATATAACATGTCTGCGAATTTTTGGGTTATACGGCAAGTATGAAGACTATACATACAAGTTTATTTCAAACGCTATAGTAAAAAATCTTTTTAAAATACCTATAATAATCAATCAAAATGTTTATTTTGATTATCTATACATAGATAATTTTGTCAGTATTGTTGAAAAAATAATACAAAAGAAGCCATCAAATAATATTCTTAACATAACTCCGACAGATAAAACTGATCTTGTCTCTATAGCTAATATTATTAATGAAATAAGTGATTATAAAAGTGAAATTATTGTTAATAATGATGGATTAAATAAAGAATATTCAGGCGATAACAAAAGATTGCTTAATGAAATCGGCAATTTGAAGT
>JAQVCB010000155.1 GCA_028689995.1 Candidatus Gastranaerophilales bacterium | reverse complement strand
AAAGAGTATACCTGAAAATTATTTTAATTTTAATTTGTGACAAATATAAAATCTTAGTATTATATACCATATAATATTATAAGAGGGGAAAAATGTTAAAAGATATGAATATAACAGAAAAAATTCTGGCTGATCATGCAGGACTGGAAAGAGTTTTGCCGGGTGAGCTGATAAATGTAAAAGTTGATATAACTCTTGCAAACGATATAACAGGCCCGGTTGCCATACAGGAATTTAAAAAAATCGGAATAGACAAGGTTTTTGATTCTGAAAGAACTGTTTTTGTTTCTGATCATTTTGTACCGAATAAAGATATAAAATCAGCTGAAAATGCAAAATTAGTCAGAAATTTTGCAAAAAAACAAAATTTAAAACATTTCTATGATGTTGGCAGAATGGGAATTGAACATACTCTTCTTCCGGACAGTGGCATTGTTGTTCCGGGTGATCTTGTTATAGGCGCAGACAGCCATACATGTACATATGGCGCATTGGGTGCATTTTCAACAGGAGTAGGATCAACAGATCTTGCTTGTGCTATGGCTTCAGGAGAAACTTGGTTTAAAGTCCCCGAATCAATAAAAGTTATTTTTAAAGGCAAATTAAATCGCTGGGTTTCAGGAAAAGATCTTATTCTTTATCTTATTGGCGATATAGGCGTTGACGGCGCTCTTTATAAATCTCTTGAATTTACAGGGGAAGTTATAAAAAATCTTTCAATGGATGAAAGATTTACCATGTGTAACATGGCAATTGAAGCCGGCGCCAAAAACGGTATTATAGCACCTGATAAGATAACAGAAGAATATTTAAAAAACCGCTGTTTAAGACCTTATAAGTTCTACAAAAGTGATGATAATGCTGAATATTCGAAAGAGATTGAATATGATGTTTCTAAGATAGAACCGACAGTTGCTTTTCCGCATTTACCCGAAAACACAAAGCCTATTTCTCAAGTGGGCAATATAAAACTGGATCAGGCAATAATTGGAAGCTGTACAAATGGAAGACTTTCTGATCTTAAAATTACAGCAGAAATACTTAAAAACAGAAAAGTTCATCCTGACATAAGACTCATTGTAATTCCGGGAACACAGGAAATTTATCTTGAAGCCATAAAACATGGTTATATTCAGACAATTGTAGAAGCAGGCGGAGCTGTCAGCACTCCAACATGCGGTCCATGTCTTGGCGGTCATATGGGAGTTCTGGCAAATGGAGAACGAGCAATTTCCACTACAAACAGAAATTTTGTAGGAAGAATGGGTGCAAAAGACAGTGAAATTTATCTTGCCAGTCCTGCGATAGCGGCAGCCAGTGCAGTATTAGGTAAAATTGCTTCACCGGATGAGTTGTAAGTTTTTAAAATTTGATTTTTTCTTACTTCTTTAACTAGGCAATATTAATTACTTTGTAAACAAACTTAAATAAATTTACAAAAATTTAAAAATAATAGCAATTTTCATGATTGTTTTTACTTTATAAAAATATATTTAATATTTTAAGGGTAAAAACATGACTTCACCGATAACAAATTCTTTAAATACAAATATTCAGCCAAATCCAATTCAACCAGCAGCAGAAAGTGTTTGGACACAAGAAATTAACCCTGGCATTCCCGCTGCTGAAAGTAATGATACTTTTAATAATTCATTTCAGGATCCTGCTGCTATGAGTATAAACCCTGATGTAAAACAATATGCACAGGCTTCAGTAAATAAAATGAAAAATATTTTAATAGCTGCCGGTGTTGCAGTTGCTACAGGTATATTATTTGTAAAAAGAAAATCCATTCCGGTTTTAAAAAATTGGGCTGCTAAAATAGAGAAAAAAATTCAGGAAAAAAAATATTTTGAATCTTTAAATAAATTTTTTAAAAATAAAAAATCTGTCACCACACTAGATGAATTAAAAGAATATGCTGAATATGCAATAAAAACCCCTGATTCTGCTATCAGAAGAATAAAAATTCATAGTAAAACTTTAAATGCTCAATCAATGGAAGATGTAATACAGAATGTCAGATTAATAGCAGAAGATCTTGTAACAACATCAGGAAATAAAGGTAAAAAACCTGTAGTCCATATAATTTTAAATCCTGAATATACTGATAAAACAAAAGAAATTATAGAAAAACTTAACAGCAACAGTAAATTAGAAATATTTGATTTAAATAATAAACCTGTATCTCTTAATAATGTTATTCAAAAAGTTGAAATGATGATAGAACCTTCAAATAAATTATATGAAAAATTGATTGGAGAACATTCAGCACTTATTAATGTCGGTCCTCCACGATATGTAGACAAAAAAGAATTAAAAATAAACACTTTCTGGCAATGGTTAACAAGACCAACTCCAAATAAAATTCCCAAATAAAATTTATTAATCAATAATTTTCTTTTTAAAATTATGATTTTTATCATTATGTATTCGTTTGTCATTGCGAGGATTTCGTAGAAATCCGTGGCAATCTGTCCAGTTTTCGTTTATTATTTTCAGACTTAATTGATAAGATCCTTCGACTTCACTTCGTTTCGCTCAGGATGACGATTTCGGAATTTTTGATTTTTATCAGTCACAATTTTACCAGAACAAAGAATTTATCCTTTTTAAAGTTCTCTGGAACGGCGAGGATGAATCTTTTGTTTAAAGAGATAAAAATATTATATTGATAATTTTAAAATTTTTAAATCAAGTCGGAATGCTCTTAAATTATATTTATGTAAGTGATAAATCTATATATTTGAATATGTGGTTTACACCCGGTGGTTAATTTTTATCCCATCCACCCTTTGGCCGATGATTCCATGAAAAATAAAAGTTAATCTGAATATACCGTTTTTCAATGGATCAATATGTTGTTTTTATATATAACTCGGGGAGTATGGGGTGAGGATGAATAAAGTGCGTGAAACCAAAAAACTTTTAATTACGGCGGTACTTTTAGCAGGTGTTTATGCTTCATTTTCAATTATACCTGCTTATGCGGCTGTGGCAACTTTGTCTGGAATAGAAATTAGTCCTGCAAATAATGGCTCATATCAAATTATGGTTAAAACTGACAAAGAAGTTTCTGTGGAGAAATACATAACCGCAGATAATAAAATAGTTCTTGATTTAAAAAATACAAAACCTGCAAATTTTGTAAATACTGTATATAATAATGCTTCAAAGGTTGATCATGTTATAGTTCAACCAGTTTCTGATGAAGAAGTAAGAATATTCGTACAGGGTGCTAATATTTCAGGTAGTAATATTTCTTTAAGCACAAAAGTTGTACCTCAAAATATTCTCGATCAGGTAAATTTATTTGATAATTCAAATCAAAATTCTTTAAAAAATAATACATCAAGTAATATTAATGACATAAATAAAGCTCAGCCGGCTTTAAATACAGTTAATGCAAAACCACAAACTTTACAGGATCAGCAAATAATTACACTTGATCGTCCTGTGGACAACTATAAACCTGTTGCAACTTTTGATGAAGAAGATCAGTTAAATAATGAAACACCTCTTCAGACAACACAAAATGCAATGAAATCGGATGTATCATTAAAAAAAATATTCAGTACCACAGCACTTGATTGGCTTTTAAGATTTTTAATGCTTGCTTTTATTATGATTGCAGCATATAAGCTTTTTGGACCTAAAAAGAAAATCAAGGTTAATATCTCTTCTGAAAGAAACAGAGAATTTGATATTCTTAAGTCTTTAAATAAAAAACAGGGTTTAATTGGAGCCGGATTAAAAAGTCCGTCAGTTAATAAGCCAAGAAAATCCGGTTATTCTTCAGTTTCACAGTATGGACTTAAAGAATATCAAAACAGTCAAATTCCTCCGGTTAATAGAACTGCATCAGTTCAAAAGCCAAGAAGTGAATTTAATATTCCAAAAACATCAATCAATAATGAAGCTCTGTTAAAGTCGTTAAAATCATCAAATATTTCAACGGTTTCAAAAACAACTGCGCCGTCAAAAATAAAAAACAGCGATATTACAGCTGCAAAAGTTAATGTAGACAGTAAAAAATTCCTTGAAACAATGGCAAAAATTTATGAAAGAAGCGGCAGGGTTGATCTTGCTCAAGGAATTCAGGATAATATAACAAAATCTA